>JAWVYQ010000042.1:0-24970 GCA_033722615.1 Promineifilaceae bacterium (SeqCode) | reverse complement strand
TTAGATTTCGTCGGGGGTGCGCAGTACGGTGGCCTGCTGTCGCTGCTGCCGCTTTAGGTCGCGCATGGACGGTTTCTCTCCCTTGATCACGCCCTGCGGGCCCAGCGTCCAGCTCAGCGGCCGCTTTTCGTTGCCCACCGCTTCAGAGAGCAGGGTGAGCCCTTCCAGGAAGGCGTCAGGCCGGGGCGGACAGCCGGGCACGTAGACGTCGACGGGCAGAAATTTGTCCACGCCTTGCACCACGCTATAGATGTCGTACATGCCGCCGGAGTTGGCGCACGAACCCATCGAGATCACCCAGCGGGGCTCCATCATCTGCTCGTACAGACGGCGGACGACGGGCGCCATCTTGATGAACACGGTGCCTGCGATGACGATGACGTCCGCTTCGCGGGGCGTGCCGCGGATCACTTCCGCGCCAAAGCGGGCGACGTCATAGCGACTGGTGAGGCTCGTTGCCATCTCCACGAAGCAACAGGAAAGGCCGAAATTGAAAGGCCAGATGGAGTGGCTGCGCCCCCAGGCGATGAGATCGTCCAGGCGGGCCAGGGCCAGGATACGGCCGAGAACTTTGTCGAACGAACCGTCCCCGTCCTCGTGTGGTGCCATACCTTCTTCAGGTTTGCTCAGCCACGAGGTCATCGGCGCTCTCCCTCCTCTGCGGCCGCTGCCGTTTGCGTCAGGCCTCTGATCGCGCCCGGGCGGGGACGGCTTGCCCGTGCCCCCCAATCCAGCGCGCCCAGGCGCCATAGATAGACCAGCGCGACCAACAGGACGACGATGAAGATCAAGATCTCTGCGAAGCCCAGCCAGCCAACGTCGCGCACGCTGATGGCCCAGGCAAAGATGAAGACGGCTTCCAGGTCGAAGATAACGAAGAACATGGCGACGAGATAAAACCGGGCCGATTGTCGCAGCCGGGCGCTGCCCGTGGTGGCAATGCCCGACTCGTACGGGTCGTCCGTTGCCTTGTCCTTGTGTCGCTCACCCAGCAGGTAGGAGATGGCCAGCATGCCGCCCACGACGACGAGCACCAGGCCCGTGTACACAGCCAGAGGCCAGAGGGGTGCGTTCACGACCCCCCTCCTATCTTATCCGGTCGTTGGATTCTGGTGGAAAACATCCTTCCTCCTTAGCCGATATTTAACCACGTCCGCCCCACTGTCTCGCTTTTTCATCCCGCAAGCAACCATGCCACAACACGCCACAACAAACGTTGCATCTAGTAAGGGCTCGGGGATGCGTTAAGCCGGTTACGAAGATAACCGGTGCCGATTATAGTAGATTAGTGATGGGGGCTCAAGCGGAGCGAGGGGAGTTCAGCCGCGTCAGCTCTACTGTCATCCTCTTGATCTGCGTCGGCTTGACTTATATAGACCGGTCGTTATAATTGGTTTGAGGTTGATATATAGACCGGTCTATAGAGACGGGCCAAGGAAGAAAACGATGCAGCCAACTATTCTGGTCACCGGTGCCACAGGCAACGTGGGCAGCGAACTGGTGCGCATTTTGCACCGGCAGGGTCACGCCGTGCGGGCGGCCGTCCTTTCCGAGGCCGATGCTGCGAGCCTGCCGCACCCTAACGTTGCCTGGGAACGCTTCGATTTTGCCGATACTTCAACCTTTTCTGCTGCCTTTTCTGGCGTCGACCGCCTTTTCCTGATGCGGCCGCCGGCTATCGCCAACGTCGATCGCTTCATTCGCCCGGTCGTCGACTATGCGGCGGCCAACGGCGTGCAGCACGTCGTCTTTCTCTCCCTGCTGGGCGCGGAGAAGAACCGCATCGTCCCCCACGCCAAGGTCGAGCAGATCCTGAAAGCGGGGACCGTGCCCTACACGTTTTTGCGTTGCGGCTTCTTCATGCAGAATCTGAGCACCACGCACGCAGCCGCCATCCGCGACAATGACGACATCTTTGTGCCCGCGGGAAAGGGCAAGACGGCTTTCATTGACGTGCGCGATATCGCGGCCGTGGCTGCCCGAGCACTGACCGAGTCGGGCCACGAGAACGTGGCTTATCCTCTCACCGGCGGCGAAGCCCTGGATTACGGGGAGGTCGCCGCGATCATGAGCGACGTCTTGGGGCGCAAAATCAGTTACAGCGCCCCGTCGCTCTTCCGCTTCGCCTGGCGCCTTTGGCGGGAGGGTCATCCCCTGAATTACGTTGCCGTTGTTTCCGCCATTTGTCTCACGACGCGCTTCGGCTTCGCGGAGACGGTGACGCCGCACACGCGGGAGCTGCTGGGTCGGGCTCCGCGCACGATGCACCATTTTGTAGCCGATTACGCTGACGTGTGGCAGCGGCCGACGGAAGTAGCCGTCGTCGCTGCCTGAAGAGAGAATAGACAAGGAGAAACGAGATGAGTGAGAACGTGACACACCGTGGCAGTATGGTGCGCTTTCTGGGCGCCGGCGTCGCGACGGTGATTGCCGCCGTGGTCGCCAACCTGATCGTGCGCGCCCTGCTCTTTGCTTTGATTGATCTGCCCGCCGACTTTCCGCCGCTACAGGCGCTGCGCGTGGCCTTCCTAACGGTCCTGGGCGTAGGCGCGGCTGCCGTTGTCTTCGCCGTCATCGCCCGCCGTTCCGAACGGCCGGCCCGCACCTTTCGTCGGGTAGCGGTGGTGGCCTTTCTGCTCTCCATCGTGCCCAATCTGGCGCTGGCGATCAACCCCAGCGCGGCGCCGTTTGCCAACGCGTCGGCGATGGGCTTTCTGATCCTCATCGTCTTCCACGTGGTGGCGGCCGTGATCACCGTTTTGATGCTGCCGCGCCTGACCTGAGCGAACGGGCGTACACGGCAGCATCCATCATATCCAGGAAACAGAAGGAGAATGTTATAGATGAAAGTGACTGTTTTTGGCGCCACCGGGCGCACAGGACAGCACGTCGTCGAACAGGCCCTGGAGCGCGGGCACGAGGTGAAGGCCTTTGCTCGCAGCCCGCAAAAGCTGGATGCGTTTGGCGACCGGATCACCGTCGTCGAGGGCGACGTGCAGGACGACGACGCCGTACAAGAAGCGGTTGCCGGCGCCGACGCCGTCGTCAGCGTCCTCGGGCCCACCGAGAACGTGCCCGACTACCAGGTCACCCGTGGCACTCGCCACATTCTTGACGCCATGAAGCAGCACGACGTCGACCGCCTCGTCGTCTCGGCCGGTGCGGGCGTTGGCGATCCGAAAGATGAGCCGCGCCTGTTCAACAAGCTGATCAACGTTTTGCTCAAGCTCTTTTCCCGCCACGTCTACGAGGATATGAAGCGCACGGTGGCGGCCGTCCGCGACTCAGACGTCGACTGGACCATCGTGCGCGTGCCCATGCTCACCGACGATGGGCCCAAAGGGGAGGTCAAAGTCGGGTACGTGGGCAAAGGGATGGGGCCGCGCATCACACGGGCCGACATGGCTTCCTTTATGCTGGACCAGTTAGACAGCGACGCCTATTTGCACAAGGCGCCGGCCATCAGCAATTAAGAGGGATCCGATGAGTTCGACGCGAGAGCAGTTTATCGAGGCCACCTGCGATCTGTTGGAGGAACAGGGTTATCATGCCACCGGCCTTAAGCAGATCGTTGCCGAGAGCGGTTCGCCGAAGGGCTCTCTCTACTACTACTTCCCCGAAGGGAAGGAGGAACTGGCAGCCGAGGCCATCAGGCGCACGGGCGAGATGGTCGCCGCGCGTATCCGGGACAACCTGAGCGACGTGGAAGACCTTGCCGCAACCGTCCGCCGGTTCGTGCGCCGAATCGCCGACCACGTGGAGGCTTCAGGATACCGGTCGGGCGGACCGCTGATGACGGTGGCAATGGAGACGGCCGCTTCCAGCGAACGACTCAATCTGGCGTGCCGCGAGGCGTACGACCGGCTGCAAGAGGCGTTTGCCGAAAGATTGCACGCAGGCGGATTCAGCTCCGGACGGGCGGCCGAAGTGGCCGCTTTCGTTACCGCATCCATCGAGGGCGGTATCATCCTCAGCCGCACCGCTCATAGCGGCGACCCCCTGCGGCGCGTGGCCGACGAACTGGGCGGCTACCTGAATAGCATGCAGGAGGGTGATGGGTAGCTGCGTGAAGGGCCAGGAACCCCCGATCGCCTTTCTGAGAGAGGGAATCCTTCTGGCCGAAGGCGTTTGCGGACGGCGCTTCCTCTCCTCATAATTGAGACGCCCTAATGCTGTGCAGATAGAGGAGAGAAACAATGCGCCTTCTTCACCTGGCTGGTTGCTTCTTCCGCGCCGTCAAGGTTGTACCCATTGCTGCCATTGCCAGTGCCGTCATCACTATGATCCTGCTGCAAGGTGGTGGACAGTTTCGAGCCATACTGAATGATCCTAACGGCCGGCTGTTTTTTATTGCTTTTGCCGGCATCTTTGGCCTTGCGATTCTGGCAGGCTTGCGCAGACGTAGCCAGCAACTGGGCTGTCTGACGACGCTGGGCGTCTTCGCTCCTTTCCTGCTCCTGGGCGCCGTGCCGGCCTATATTGTCTCTGCCCTCGTCGTCGCGCTGCAGGGCGGCGCGGGCGCGGAGGGTGCCTCCACCCTCTCCCGCTTCTGGTCGGCGTTCACCGCCTTTCCCCCGACCATCCAGGCGGCGACGGCCGTCGGCGCTCTCAGTGGCCTTGTGGGCCTGGCAGGAGATGACGCTTCAGACGACGACTAACTATGTGGTGATAAGGAGGAGGAACAGAGGGCAGCTAGAGAGGTGGGGTCAGTAGGGGAGCCGTTCACCAGCGAATTATCACGCCGGCCGCATGATGCCTCACGAAGCAGCGTATTGTTTGTTCAGTATTGACCGAACAAACAGGATATGCTAAAATTTCCACAAAATGGGTAGAGTCCGAGACTTGAGGTGGCTATGTGAGTACGGCCGGCGAGTACAGACATTTTGCGGAGGACGTCGCCCTCCACTTTGAACAGGTAGGGTTATCACGTACGGCGGGGCGTATCTTTGGCTGGTTGCTGATCTCCGATCCCCCCCATCAGACGATGGATGATGTGGTGGAGGGGTTGAAAGTGAGCAAGAGTTCCGTCAGCGTTGCTACCCGTTTTCTGATAGAGAGCGGCCTGGTTCAGCGCCTGAGCCTGCCGGGTGAGCGACGCGATTACTATTGTGTGGTTGAGGGGGTCTGGCAGACCTTCATGCGCCAGCAAATGAACCAGGTGAAAGCGTTTCGTAAGCTGGCGGAACAAGGATTAAAAATGTTGGCTGACCAGCCGGCCGAACGACGAAATCGACTGCGGGAGATGCGCGATTTTTACGCGTTCTTTGAGGAAGAAATCCCTGCTTTATTAGATCGCTGGGAAATGGTAAAAAGCGAAGCGGAAAAGGACTAATTCATGAGCGAGAAGGTAATTGAGACGAAGGCGTTGACCGTTTATTACGGCAAACACCGGGGCATCGTCGACGTCGATTTGACGGTGGAGAAGGGAGAGGTCTTTGGTTTCCTGGGGCCTAACGGGGCCGGCAAAACGACGACGCAGCGGGTGCTGGTGGACGTCATTCGTCCCACTTCCGGTGAAGCCCGCATCTTCGGGATGGATTGCCGGGAGCAAAGCGTGGCGATCCAGGAGCGCATCGGCTACCTTCCCGGCGAGCTGGCCCTCTACAACAACATGAGGGCCAGGGCGTTTTTTGAGATGCTCGAGTATCTCCGGGCGGGAAACGGCCACAAAGGATATTGGCGCGAACTGGCCGGGCGGCTGGAGCTGGATACCAGCCGCAAGATCCGCGAATTCTCGCGAGGCAATAAGCAGAAGGTGGGCGTTGTGGCTGCGTTCATGAGCCGGCCGGAATTGCTCATCCTGGACGAGCCGACGAGCGGGCTCGACCCGCTGGTGCAACAAACGGTGCTGGAACTGGTGCGCGAGGCGAAAGCTGACGGCCGGACCGTCTTCTTCTCTTCACACATTCTGCCGGAAGTGCAGGCCGTGTGTGACCGGGTGGGGATCATTCGCGAGGGCCGGCTGGTAGAGACCGAACGGGTAGAGGATCTGGTCGCCCGGCGGATGAAGCGCCTGAGCCTGATCTTCCCCGAGCCACCTCCGGCCGGCGTCTTCGACCTGGAAGGGGTGGCCGAACTGGAGCGCGCCGCGCAGGGCGTGACGCTGGAAGTGCGCGAGAATCTGCCGCAAGTCCTGGCAACGGCCGCCCAACACGACGTCTCAGATATTGAAACTCATAACGTGTCTCTGGAAGAGATCTTCCTGGCTTATTACGGGAAGAGGAATGGTGGTAACGATGGTTAGGCTAATCTGGCAAGAGTTGAAATTCCGGCGCAACGCCATCATCGGCTGGGGACTGGGCCTCTGCTTTTTCCCCCTCGTTTACATCGGCATCTACCCGTCGGTTGCCGACGAGATGGCTGGCCTGGCGGACCTGGAGATTTATCAGGCGATGGGCATGAGTCTGGGCACCTTTTCCGATTGGATAGGCTCCATCCTCATCCTCTTCATGCCTCTGATCGCCGCAATCTACGCTTTGATCAACGGCACGGGAACGTTAGCCGGGGAGGAGGAAGACGGCCGCCTGGAGATGATCGTGACGCTGCCCCTGCGCCGCTGGCAAATCGTTATCGCCAAGGCCATCGCCCTGATCATTTCGACGCTCGTCATCTTCCTATTTGTCTCCCTGGTCTCCGCCATCGTATTTTTGAGTATTGAAAACCAGATTGAAACAGATCTGGTGGCGATGGATATCGTTTTTGCCGTCATGTCTGCCTGGCCGTTGGTCTTTGCGTTAGGGATGTTGAGCATGTTCCTGGCTGCTTTTAGCGCCAGCCGGCGGGCGGCGGCGATGATTGCGGCCGCCGTCCTCATCGTCAGTTATTTCGGTGACAACCTGGCCAACTCGACCACCGCGCTGGAGCCGTTCGAGCCATTCTTTATCTTCACGTACCTGGATTCAACCGGCCGGGCCGTAGTCGAGGGCCAGCAGACCGGCGACGTGTTGGTCCTGTTGGGCGTCGGGGTAGTGTCTTTGCTCCTGACCCTCTTCTTCTTCGAGCGGCGGAATCTGACGGTGGGTAACTGGCCCTGGCAGCGAGCCAGAGCCGAGACGTGATTTTGGGCTTGTGGGGAGCGGGTCAATGTCTCTTGCCGCCGGCCTGACCCGGCCGGGAGGATGGCAGTAATGGAAAACGAAAAGAAGTTCAAGGGCGAGAACGGTGAGTTGCTTTCCTGGTTGCTGGCTTCAAAGACGCCATCGCTACGCTCCCTGACGCTGCTGTACCCATGCAGGCGCCCGCCGGGTGACGCCGAGGTGGTCGCCGCGCGGCGGGCCGGCCGCCTTTCGTTCGCGCAGGAAGTGCGGGAGGCGTGACGGTGGTGAGCGACGAACCGCTGCGGGCAAAAGCAGAAGCGTATCTGCACAAATTATGTGAGGAGATCGACGGTCGCCACGCCGGTTCGCCCGGCAATCGGGCAGCCACCGATTTCTTTGCCGACGTGATCTCTTCCTTCGACTTTTCGGTCGACAGACCGCAATTTCCCTGCCTCGATTGGCGAGAGGAGGGCGCCGAGTTGACGGTGGAGGGAGAAGCGTTTGACGTTTTCCCCAGCCCCTACACGTTGGGCGTCGGGGTCAGCGGGCCGTTGGTCATCGCGGAGACGGTTGAGCAGATTGCCGACGCAACATTGGCGGACAAGATCCTTCTCATGTGCGGCGAGATGGCGCAAGAGCAGATGATGCCCAAGAATTTCCCCTTCTACAATCCTGACCACCATCGACACCTGATCCAGACGTTGGAAGCGAAAAGACCGGCCGCCATCGTTGCCGCAACCGGCCGGGACGTAGAAATGGTCGGCGACCAGTATCCGTTTCCCCTCTTTGAGGACGGCGATTTTGACATCCCGTCCGTCTACATGAAAGACGTCGACGGCGGCCGGCTCGCTGCTCGCGCCGGACGGACGGTCTCCCTGGAGATTCGGGCGGAACGGATACCGACTACGGCCGGCAACGTCATTGCGCGTAAGGGGGCCGGATTCGAGCGCCGGGTGACGCTCTTGGCCCACATCGACGCCAAAATGGGCACGCCGGGCGCCGTGGACAATGCTGGCGGGATCGCCGTTCTGTTGCTCCTGACCGAGTTACTGGCCGATTACGCCGGCGATCTCGGCGTCGAAATCGTTGCCGTCAACGGCGAAGATTACTTTTCTAACCCCGGCGAACAACAATTTCTCGCCCACAATGCGGGCAAATTCGAAGAGATCGTCCTGGGGATCAACGTGGACGGCGTCGGTTACCACAAAGGGAAGATCGCCCATTCACTGTACAATTGCCCGGACGGGGTGGCTGCGCTGGTGCAGCAGACGTTTGCCGACGGCGCTCACTTCGTGGCCGGCGTACCGTGGTACCAGGGAGATCACGCCCTCTTTCTACTCAATCAGGTGCCGGCGCTGGCCCTAACGTCCGATATGGTCGGTGAATTAATGACCGAGATCGTTCACACGCCCCGCGACACGCCAGCGCTGGTCGATTCGCGCAAGCTGCTTGCCCTCGCACGCTCCTTGCACGATCTATTGCGGCAGCTGGCGCAGGAGTCACCCGCGTAAAAATCGGACGAGGATCGCAACTGGCAACAGAATCTTATCGTATAGGGAATGAGCTGATTGAAGCGTTTATCATCGTGCGCAACGGTAGGTAGAAGAAAATGGAAAAAGAAGTGAAGAATACAACGTCTACGGAGACGCGTGAACGGGGGCGAAGGCCCTCGCTGTTTGGCCCTATCATGTTGATCGCGCTGGGGCTATTTCTCTTGCTGAGCGAATTGAATCTGCTGACCGACTTGCACTGGGGCGATCTGTTACGTCTCTGGCCCCTCTACCTGATCTTTCTCGGGCTGAATCTTCTGGTGTTGCAGGTTCCCCGGCCGCTGGGAACAATTCTCAGCGGCGGCGTGGCGTTGACGGCCGCGGCGGTTGCCGGCTTCATCTTGCTGGTCGGGCTTCCCGGCTCGGGTGGGATCCTCAATCTCGAAGGGTGGCAAAGCAGGGAGATCTCCTTTGCGGCTGACGACGTAACCTCGGCCGTCATGGATCTGGAAATTGGCCCACCCGGAGCCAACCTGTACGCTTTGCAAGATAGCAACGATCTCATCGCCGGCACCGTGATCTACCACAATGAACTCCAGTTCGACCAGGACCGGGAGGGTGGTCGCGTGACGGTGACGCTGAACCCTGACGACGGCAGCGTGTCGCTGTGGTTGCCGGAGTGGTTGACTACCGGCGACGCGGACGATGAGGGGCGCTCGGAACTGGGCCTCAGCCCAGACGTTCCCCTCACCCTCTCGCTGACGGCCGCCGCCGGCTCTTCGGAGTTTGACCTGCGCGAACTGGCGCTGGAGGAGCTGTCCGTTGACGTCGCGGCCGGCGAAGCGACCGTGTTCCTGCCCGACGGCGACTACGACGTGGAAATGGAGACGAGTGCGGGATCGACGACGGTAACGTTGCCCCAGGCCGGCGAACAGCGCGTCGAGGTTGCCGTCAACGCCGGCTCCGCCGTCCTGGAGTTGCCGGCCGGGAGAGAGGCGCGGGTTGAGGTCGATCAGGCGCTGAGCGGTTTCGAAAACGAGCACGCCGATTTGCAGCGCGTTGGCTCGGACAACGTCTGGCAGACGGCCGGCTACGAAGATAGCAGCGAGCCGATCACCATCATTCTGCACATCTCCGTAGGAAGCGTGACCCTCCGCTAGAGGTTCCACTATGAAGGGGAGACGCCCGCCGTGAGGCGTCTCCCGTTACTCTCTTTGAGGCACCCTCTTCGCGGCGGGGAGAAGGGGGCGTTTTCCGATTCCATCTTTGTCAGGAGCCCGTTTGCCTGTATGATCGACCTGTCAAGCAGGAAAGACGGAGGAAACGACAAAGGAAGGATGGAAACGCGCCTATGAATACGCCAGAGATCCCTCACTTTATGGGCACCCGCGTGCAACGCCGGGAAGATCCCGCCCTCCTGACCGGCGCCGGAACGTACACCGGCGACATCCATCTCGAGGATATGTTGCACCTGGCCATCGTGCGCAGCCCGTACGGCCACGCGGAGATTCGCGACGTCGATACAAGCCAGGCCGAAGCGCTCGAGGGCGTGGTCGCCGTGCTGACGGCCGAGGACGTCAACCCCCACCTTGCCCACCCCTTTCCCGCTCCCTATATGTCGAAGAAATATTCAGTGCGCCGGGCGCCCGAACGCTATCCGCTGGCGGCCGGCCGCGTCCGCCACGTGGGCGATCCGGTCGCCGTGGTCCTCGCCGAAGATGGTTATACGGTCGCCGACGCGGCCGACCTGGTCTTCGTCGACTACGATCCGCTGCCCGTCGTCATGGACCCTGAAGCGGCCCTCGGGAAAGAAGCCCCCGTCATTTACGAGGAGTGGGGCGACAACGTTGGCTTTCGCCGGCGCGACGCCGACGACGACGTCGACCCCATCTTTGCTGACGCCGCCCACGTCGTCGAGTGCCGCACCGTTAACCAGCGCGTCATCGGTAACGCGATGGAACCCCGGGCCGTCGTTGCCGAATTCGATGCCGACGGAGATTCCTTCACCGTCTGGACGCCTACCCAGCGACCGCACAGCATCCGCGACGGCATAGCCGACATGCTTTCTATGCCTGAAGAGAAAGTGCGCGTCATTGCCCCCAACGTCGGCGGCGGCTTCGGCATCAAGGCCAGCTTTTACCCGGAAGAAGTGCTGGTCCCCCTCCTGGCCCGCCAGTTCGAGCGGCCGGTCAAATGGATGGCCTCCCGCAGCGAGGATTATCTCGCCTCCGTGCAGGGCCGCGGGCAGATCACGACAGTACGCCTGGCGGCCGACGCCGAAGGTCGGGTCCAGGCCGTCGATTTGGACGTTCTCATGGATTGTGGCGCCTACTACGGGCATGTCACGCCCTATATTCCCACCTATACGACCTTGATGATTGCCGGCGTCTATACCGTGCCTGCCGTGCGCTCCGAATTTACGGGCGTTGTCACCAACAAACAGGCTTCCGAACCGTATCGAGGCGCCGGCCGGCCCGAAGGCATTCTCGCCATCGAACGCGCCATGGATTGCCTCGCCGCCGAAATGGGCCTCGACCCGGTGGACCTCCGCCGTCGCAACTTCATCCCCCCCGACGCTTTTCCCTACGAGACTCCCACCGGGGCCGTCTACGACAGCGGCCGCTACGAGGAGGCTCTGGACAAGGCCCTCGACTTTGTCGATTATCAGGGCCTGCGCGATGAGCAGGCCCGCCGCCGCGAAGCCGGCGGCAAACTGCTGGGCGTGGGCGTTGCCTGCTACATCGAGGTCTGTGGCTTTGGACCGTTCGAGATGGGCAGCGTCTTTATGGACGAGAAGGCCAACGTTACGATCTTGAGCGGCACGTCGCCGCAGGGCCAGGGACACGAGACGGCCTGGACCCAGATCGCGGCCGGCGTGTTGCAGGTTCCGCCGGAATCGATCACGGTGAAACAAAGCGATACGGCCGTCGTGCCCCGGGGCATCGGGACCTTTGGCAGCCGCAGCGCGGCCGTCGGCGGCAACGCTATCTTCACCAATGCCGAGACGGTGCGTGACAAGGCCCGGAAAATTGCCGGCCACCTGCTCGAAGCCGCCGCCGAGGACGTCGTCCTGGACGACGGCCGCTTCCACGTGGCCGGCGTCCCGGATCGCAGCCTGTCCTGGAAGGAGATCGCGCAGGCGGCTGCCGTAAGCGACGACCTACCGCCGGAGCTCCAGGGCGGGTTGAGCGCAGACGAAGATTTCAAGCCCGAGGGCAACCTCTATCCTTTCGGTACCCACATTTGTGTGGTCGAGGTCGATCCCGAGACGGGCGACGTGGAGGTCGTCCGTTACGTGACCGTCGACGATTGCGGCAACGTCATCAACCCCATGCTCGTTTCAGGGCAGGTGCACGGCGGCATCGCTCAGGGCATCGGCCAGGCCCTGCTGGAAGGCGCCCATTTTGACGAGATGGGCAACCTGTTGACGGGGACGTTGCTCGACTACGCTGTGCCCCGCGCCGATACCCTCCCCGCTTACGAGACCCATCGCACCGAAACCCCCAGCCCGCTCAACCCCATGGGCGTCAAGGGCGTTGGCGAAGCAGGGACCATTGGCGCTACGTCGGCCGTGGTCAATGCCGTCATGGACGCTCTCTCCCACCTCGGCGTCGGCAACCTGGAGATGCCGTTTACGGCCGAAAAGATATGGCGGGCGATCAATAGCGTGTAGAATGGTGACAGTGGCTCAACTGGTGCGCTCCGTGAAGGGGCGCGCAAGATAACGGCTCAATAGAGAGGAGGCTGACGTGAACGAACATACTTATCTCATCATCGGCGGTGGCATGACGGCCGCCGCTGCTGCCCGCGGCATTCGCGACGTGGACGAGGACGGCTCCATCGGCATTATCTCGGCCGAAAGCCGTCGCCCGTACGACCGGCCGCCCCTGACCAAGCAGTTGTGGACGGGTGACGTCGACGTGGACGAGATCTGGCAGGGCATCCCGGACGGCGTTACCTTCTACCTCGACCGGCAGGTGACGGCCCTCGACCTGGCCGAGAAGAGGGCCGAGGACGATCAGGGCGAAGCCTACACATTTGATAAGCTCTTGCTGGCCACCGGCGGCCGGCCTCGCCGGCTCCCTTTCGGTGGGGAGGAGATCATCTACTATCGCGATTTGGGCGACTATCGCCATCTGCGCGATCTGGTCGAGGTACACGACCGCTTTGCCGTCATCGGCGGCGGATTTATCGGCTCGGAGATCGCGGCTGCGCTGGCCATGAACGGCAAACGTGTCGCCATGCTCTTCCCCGAACCGGCCATCGGCGCCAATCTGTTCCCGGCCGAGTTGGCCCACCACCTCAACCAATATTATGCGCAACGCGGCGTCGAGGTCCTCGCCGGGCACACGGCTACGGGGTTAGAGGGGGAAGGGACCGATCTGACCGTGGTCATGGACGGCGGCCGGCGTCTGGAGGTGAGCGGCGTCGTGGCCGGCATCGGCATCGAACCGGCCGTGGAGCTGGCCGAGGCGGCCGGCCTCGAAGTGGCCGACGGCATTGTCGTCGACGACGCTCTCCAGGCCAGCCATCCCGGCGTGTACGCGGCCGGGGACGTGGCCAACTTCCCCGATCAGATTTTGGGATCCCGCCGCCGGGTGGAGCACGTGGACGCGGCCATCACCATGGGCGAAGCGGCCGGGCGCTCTATGGCCGGGGCCGACGTCGTCTACGACCATTCGCCCATGTTCTACTCCGACCTTTTTGACTACGGCTATGAGGCCGTCGGCCGGCTCGATTCCCGCCTGGAGATGGTCCAGATGTGGCGCGATGAATTCGACGAAGGCGTTGTCTACTACCTGGACGACGGCCGGGTGCGGGGCGTCCTCCTCTGGAACGTGTGGGGCGAGGTCGACAACGCGCGCGAACTGATCGGCCGCGCCGAGCCCCTTTCGCGGGAGGAATTGGAAGACGCTATCTGATCGGTCAAGGCCATTCCAGCAGCACGCCGAGCATGTCGCGGTCGGTTGCCTTGATGCGCGCGTACGCTTGTGGCGCCTCCTCGGCCGGGAAGCGGTGGGTTAACATCTCCTCGACTCGCAGTTCGCCGGCCGCCAGCATCTCCAGCGCCAGTCGCCGATTCTCCTGCTGTGTCCAGCGCCAGTAGATGGTTTCTTCCACCGGGCAGAAGGGCTGGAATGCGGCCATTAGGGATAGCTCGCGGCGGATAAACTCGGCGTGGAAGCTGATCGACACCTCATCTTCGAGGGCACCGGTGAGCACGATGCGGCCGCCGTTGGCCGCCATCTTTAGTGCCTGGGGGATCACCTGTGCGTTGCCCGTCGCCTCCAGAATGGCCGGCGCGCCGCGGCCGCCGGTCGCTGAAAAGATCGCTTCCACCGCGTCTTCTCGCCCCGGGTTGACGACCAGATTGGCACCAAGCTCGTGGGCTAGCGTCAGGCGATTGTCGGCGAGGTCGAGGACAATGATCGGCCGCGCCCCATCCAGCCGGCCCAGTTGCGTCGCCATCAGGCCGATGATGCCCGCGCCGACGATGACCAGCGTCTCGCCAAAGGCCAGATCCAGGCGGCGCAGCGCGTGTAAGGCGACGCTGGCCAACGTCGAGAAGGTGGCGTGCTCATAGGAGAGGCCGTCGGGCAAGGGAAGCACCATCCAGGGCACGGCCGGCACGGCCGCGTGGCTGGCGTGATTCATCAGAGAAACGACGCGCTCCCCGACTCGAAGGTCGTCCACGGCGTCGCCCACCGCCACGACGTCTCCCGCCAGGGCGTACCCCGGATTTTCCCGGAATGCGTCGTCGTCCCAGAGGCGGGTTAGGGCCGCCCGCTCCGTCCCCGGGCTGATGAGCGAATACCGGGACTCTATCAGCACCTGATCCCCTTCCAGTGGCTCCAAAGTTCTCTCGACCACTTCCGCCCGCGTGTCCACAAAGCGGATTTTCCTAATCGTTGTGGGCTGCATTGTTACTCCCTAAAAGTCGTGGCCCTCCGGGAGGCTTGCGCGTTGACTCTCGCATTGTGGAACTCGGCGTTGAGCCTTCCGGAGGTTTGTCTCCGACTAAAGTGTGCTCGTCACTTTCTGCAATGTGCGCGGGTTATCCGGATCCAGATCCTTGGCCAGGGCCAGATGATAAGCCAACAGTTGTCCGGGCAACACGCAGAGAATGGGCGATAGCCACTCCTCCACCGTGACCGGCAGGCGCAGGGGCAGGCGCGCCTTTTCCAGCAACTCCTGGCGGTCCGAGACGACCAGCAGTTCCGCGCCGCGCTCTTCCAGGTCGCTGATGAGGGCTGCCAGGTCGTCCAGGGGGGCGCCTGTGGGCGCGATGGCCAGGACGGGAAAGCCGCCTTCGACGATGGCGATGGGACCGTGGCGGAAGTCGGCCGACGAATACGGCTCGGCCACCATGTAGGTCAACTCTTTCAGCTTGAGGGCGACTTCGAAGGCAGTGGCGTAGTTGAATCCCCGGCCGACGACGACCAGGTGGCTCGCGTAACGGTAACGCTCCGCCCGCGCCGCGATCAACTCTTGTAACGCCAGCACGGCCGCTACCTGGTCCGGCAACGCGCGTAGAGCCGCCTCGCGCTCCTTCTCCTCTTGCTGGGAAGCCTTTTCCTGGCGCAAAAAGGCGGCCAGCCAGGCCATGGCGTACAGTTGAGACGTGTACGTCTTGGTCGCCGCAACGCTTTTCTCCTCCCCCGCCCGCAACTGTATGGTGTGTGCGGCCGCCTCGGCCAGCGGTGACTCCGCATAGTTGGTGAGGGCCAGGGTCAACGCTCCCTGCCGCCTTCCTTCCTCCACTACCGCGTTGACGTCCGCCCCTTTGCCGGATTGGGAGATGCCGACGACCAGCGCCTTCTCCAGGGAAGGCGGGCTCTTGTACAGCGTGTAGATGGATGGAGCTGCCAATGAGACGGGCAGATCGCAGAAGCTTTCCAGCAAATAGCGAGTATAGATGGCCGCGTTATCCGACGTGCCCCGGGCGGCGATGACGGCGTAGTGGACGTCCGTCTCCCGGATGCGCCGCGCGATTTCCCGCACGTTGTCCACTTCTTCTTCGACGAACCGGCGCAGCACGGCCGGCTGTTCGTTGATCTCTTTTTGCAGTAAGGTTTCCATGTCGGCCACGCTTCATCTCTCAGTTTCACGGAAACTGGCCTGGTGTCGTTCTCGCCACCTATCGGCCCGAGTTTCCGAGAAACTATCTATGCGTTTCATCTTGTCTACCGTTAAGTTTCCCGGAAACTGCTCTGGATCGACTCTTCCCATCTATCTGGTACGAGTTTCCGGGAAACCGCTTGGCGCCGCTCAATTGATTTCACAAAAAACGATCCGCCCTTCGGCCACGGTGAGCGCCACGTTGTATGCTTCGTCCAGCAGGACCAGGTCGGCCGCTTTCCCTACCTCCAGGCTGCCCCGCCGGCCGGCGACACCGATGGCCCGTGCCGCGTTGAGGCTGGCCATGGGCCATACCGCTTCCAGCGGCCGCCCGGTGGCCGCCTGGACGTTGTGCAGCGCCCGGTCCATCGTCAGGATGCTGCCCGCCAGCGTGCCGTCCGGCAGGCGCGCCGCCCCATCGCGAACGGTCACCGTGCGCTCGTCGATGGCGTACTCTCCGTCGGGCATTCCCGCGCCGCGGATGGCGTCCGTGATCAGGATCACGCCCTCCGGTCCTTTGACGTCGACCAGGATCTTCATCACCGGCGGGTGCACGTGCACGTTATCTGCGATCAACTCGCAATTGATCTCGGGGAAGGCCATCGCCGCGCCTACGGTGCCCGGCCGGCGGTGGCCCAGGCCGACCATCGCGTTGAACATGTGGGTCACCTGGCGCAGACCGCGCTCGACGGCGAGGCCCATTGCCTCGAAGCCGGCCGTCGTGTGGGCCGCCGATACCGTGACACCGCGCCGCACGCATTCCTCGATCAGCCAGACGTTCTCCTCGAACTCTGGCGCGAGCGCCAGCACGCGCACGACGCCCGTGTCCAGAATCGCCTGCGCCTCGGTGCGGTCTGCACGGCGAATGTAGCGCGTATCCTGAGCGCCGCATTTCTCGGGGTTCAGGTAGGGGCCTTCGACGTAAGCGCCGAGCACGGTCGCTCCGTCCGGCGCCGGGCCTATGACCTGTTCCACGGCGGCCAGCGCTGCCATGAGCCGTTCGCGCGCCGCCGTCCAGGTCGTGGGCAAAAAGGCGGTGACGCCGTGGCGGGCGTAAAAGCGGGCGATCTCCCGGATCCCCTCCGGGTCGGCGTCCATCACTTCGTGGCCCACCGCTCCGTGTGCGTGCAGGTCGATGAACCCCGGGAGGAGGCGCCGCCCGTCGGCATCCACTTCCCGTCCCACTTGCGCCGGGGCAAAGGCCGGCGGCCGGCCCGGCCCCAGCGCGCGGATCTCCTCGCCTGCGGTCAGCAGCCAGCCCGGGTCGACTACGCCGGTCGGCGCGAAGAGGCGGGCATTCCGGATCAGGATTCCCTCGCTGGTTTCGTCGTCCATCGCCGGCTACTCCAGTCTCACCGGCTGGCCGCTGGCCGCCGATTGGTACGCGGCCAACGCCGCTTCCACCGCACGATAGCCGTCCATGCCCGTTACCCGCGGCGTCCGCCCTTCGCGCACGGCCGCCACGAACTCCTCGATCATCGCCTGGTTGGTGTCGGATCCCCAGGGCAGCCACCTGGCCCGCTCTGTCGTGTGCTCGTAGACGGTCAGATTTTGGCTGAAGGCATCCACGATCACGGCCCCCCGTTCCGTGACCATCTCAAATCCCAGGCCGCCCCAGGTGGGCCAGTAGGGGGGGCGGCTCCAACTGGCGTCGATGGTGGCGAAGACGCCGTTCTCGAAGGTCAACATTTCCAGCGCCCCGGTCTCCACCTCCACTTCGTCGGCGTGGAAGATCTGGTTGGTTTGCGCGTATATTTCGCGCACTTCGCTGTTCAGGTACCAGCGCATGATGTCGACCAGGTGCACTGTGTGGTCCATCACCGCGCCGCCGCCGGCTCGTACCGGATCGATGAACCATTCGCGGTGTGCCGTCGGCAATTCGCCCTGGTTGACGCCTTTGAACGCGTACACCTCACCCAGCGCGCCTGTGTCAAGCTGTTCCTTAATTTGGACCAGCGGTGTGCTGAAGCGCAGGGGGAAGGCCGTCATCAGGAGCACGCCGGCTGCGTCGCAGGCGTCGACGATGGCCCGGGCGTCCTCCAGCGTCGTTGCCAGCGGCTTCTCGCACAGCACATGAACGTCGGCCGCGGCCGCCTGTTCCACCAGCGGCCGGTGTCTGTTATTTTCTGAACAGATGATGACGCCGTCGGGGCCGGCCTCCAGCAGCGCGCCGTACGTCTCGAAGAACGGGGCGTCATACCTCTCTGCGAAGCGCCGCCTGCGGGCCACGTCCTCGTCGGCCACGCCCATCAGTTCGGCGCCGTCGATGGCTTGCAGGTTGTCAATGTACGCTTCTGCGTGATGGTGGGCAAAGCTCAGGATACCGATCTTCATGATTGCACCTCCGGGAGGGGGTCCAGCGTCACCGCCCGGCCGGTCGCCGCCGACTCAATGGCCGCTTCCGCAATTTGCACCGCCGCCAGACCATCTTCCGCCGCGACCCGCGCCGGCCGGTCGTGGCGCAGCGCCTCATAAAATTCCTTGATCTGCGTCGTGAACGGGCTTTCACTCGTCGGGCTGGCGGGCAGGGCCACATCCGGCGCGTCGTCCCCTTCCGGGGCACGTATCAGGTTGGTGATGGGGGCGGTCGCTTCCGAGTCAAATTCGACCAGGCCTGCGTCCCCCGCGATTTCCAGGCCCGTGCGGAAGGTGGGCGGCGGATAAGCCCAGGCTCCGGCCACGTGGGAGAGCGCTCCGTCGCGGTGGCGCAAAATCGCCAGGCCGTAATCCACTGGCGCGTCTGGAGCGCCCTGGGTGACCTTCCGCGCGAAGACGCTTTCCACGTCGCCGGCGATCCAGCGGGCGTAATCGAAGTCGTGGATCATCAGATCCATGAGAATGCCGCCCGATTTCTCCTCGTCCAGAAACCAGTTACCGATCGGCTTCTTTGGCCGGTAACTGCCGCGGCGAAGGCGGACCACGCCCGGCCGGCCGATATCGCCGGCGGCCACCGTCTGTTGCGCCAGGGCGTATTCGGGAAAGTAGCGCACCACGTGGGCTACCAGCAGGCGCACGCCCGCTTCCCGCGCCGCCCGGACCGCCTCTCGCGCCTGCGCCGTCGTCCGCGCCAGGGGCTTCTCGCAAATGACGTCCTTGCCCGCCGCCGCTGCCTGGAGCACCATGTCGCGGTGGAGGTGGGTCGGCGTGCAGATGTCGACCACGTCCACGTCTTCGAGCATCGCTTCCAGGTCGGCGTAGACCTTTGCGTCATATTCGGCCGCTAACGGTTCGGCCGATTCTGTCGTCTCTGCGGCAAAGCCGGCGATCGTCGCGCCGGTTTCTGCCCAGCCCGCCGCATGGGTCGTGCCCATGAAGCCGGTGCCGACAATGCCAATTCTCATGTTGTTACCCTCCTTCCTGTCTCGTTCTGGTGGACACCCGTCCTCGCCCCCTCAGGGGGAGAGCTAGAGAGGGGGCCGGCCAGAACGTTTATTTAATAGCCCCGGCCGTAATGCTGCGGATCATCTGCCGGGAGAAAATGATGTATAAGATCAAGATGGGGACCATAGCCAGTGACAGCGCCGCCAGCACGGCGTTCCAATCGCTGACGAACTGGCCCAGGAATTGTTGGACGCCCAACGTGATCGTCGCCGTCCGGGAACTGGGGGCCAGCACCAGCGGGAACCAGAGGTCGTTCCAGATGGGGATCATGGTGAAGATGCCGATGGCGCCCAGCGCCGGCCGCACCATAGGCAGCACCAGCAAGTAGATGCGATATTCGCTGGCGCCGTCGATGCGCGCCGCGTCCTTCATCTCCCGCGGTACCTGGCGCATGAACTCCGTGAGGATGAAGATGGTCAGCGGCAATCCCTGCGCCGTGTAGACCAGGATGAGGGAGTAGAGTGTATTTACCAACTGGAGGTCCACCATCAGCTCCAAGATGCTCACGGTGCCCAGGCGGATGGGGATCATGATGCCGATGGCCAGGTAGAGGCCCAATAGCGGGTTTCCGGGAAAGTCATACTCTGCCAGTGCGTAGGCCGCCATCGAGCCCGCGAGCAGAACGAGAATGAGCGAGACGCCGGTGACGATGATGCTGTTCTCGAAGAACTGGACGAAGTCGGCGCGGGCAAACGCTGTCTGGTAACCTACGGGATCGAATGCCTCGCCGAAAGGTAGCTGGAAAGGCTGTCCGAAGATGGCCTGCCTCGACTTGAACGAATTCATCAAGATCATGATGATGGGGAACAGGGCAATGACTGCGTACGCGAGCAGCACTGCGTGGGGCCCCAGGCCGCCAAGCCAGCGCCGGATGCGATGTCCCAAATGAAGGTCGTGTCGTGCAGATTCTGCAACTGTTGCCATCGTTATCCCTCACACTTCATACGTCGTGATGCGCCGCTGCCACAGGAACAGGTAGATCAGGACGCCGATTAAAATAATCAAGAACATCATGGCGGCGACGGTCGCCCCCATCGTCGGGTTGCCGAGCTGTAACTGTTGGCCAAAGAACGTGCGGTAGAAGAACGTGCCCATGATGTCTGTGGAAAACTCTGGCCCGGCCAGCGCGCCTTTCATCGTATAGATCAGGTCGAAGGCGTTGAAGTTGCCGACGAAGGTCAGGATGGCCACAATGCCCACCGTGGGCAGGATAAGGGGGAACTTGACCCGCCAGAAGACGTCCCAGCCGTTGGCCCCGTCCACGCGCGCCGCTTCGACGAGCTCTTCCGGGATGCCGATGAGTGCCGTGTAGAAGAGGATCATGGGAATACCCACGAATTGCCAGACGGAGATGAGGGAAATGGTGATCAGCGCCGATTCCGGCCGGCCGAGCCAGGGCCCGTACAGCTCGCCCAGGTTCACCAGCTCCAGAATGGACTGCGCCACACCCCAAAGAGGATTCAGAATCAATTGCCAGATGAACCCGATGATGACGACAGAGAGGACGGTCGGCATGAAAAGGACCGTCCGGTAAACCTCGTGCAGTTTCACCTTAGCCGCCAGAATACTGGCCAGCAGCAGGCCGATGGGATTCTGCACCAGCATATGGATGATAAAGAAGATGATGTTGTTCCGGAAAGCGTTCCAGAAATTCCACGACCAATTCTCGTTGGTGAAGAGCTTCACGTAATTTTGCAGGCCGGCAAAGACACGCTCGTTCGCCGTGGTCGTGAAGAAGCTGAGGCGCAGCGAATCCAGTAGCGGATAGACCATGAAGAGCGTGTAGACGAGGACGGCCGGGGCCAGGAAGACGACGATGTGCCAGGGAAAACGCCTACCGACGATGGAATTTTTCTGCATCAGTCATTCCTCCGGGGGCATGAGAAAGGGGCGAGGGCGACCGCCGGCCGCACACTCGCCCCCTTCGTTTACAGTTGACGTTTTACTGTTGCTGCGGTTCGTACCAGGATTCGAGACCTTCCTGCACTTCCTGCGCAGCCTGTTCCGGCGTCATGTTGCCGTTAATCACGGCCGCGCTCACGCGCCACAACTCGTTCTCCAGGTTCGGCTCGCCGCGCGAGAGAATCTGGTAAGAGTTGCGGATCGTCTCTTCGCAGTCCTGTCGCCAGCTCAGGAACTCCCTCGCCAGCTCGTTCTCCACCTCGATGTCGTGGTTAGACAGGGTGAAGAAACCGGGCAGGGCGTTGGTATACAGCTCGGCGAACTCGGCCGTGGTCATCCACTGTAGGAATTCGCGGGCTGCCTCCGGGTGCTCCGTGTTGGCGTTCATGCCCAGGGCGATGTCCGTGTGGTCACTGATGTAGCACGTTTGCCCGGCCTCCGGCAGCGGGGGCGGGAAAGCGCCCATCTCGAAGTCCGCCTGGCTCTCGAATAACTGGATCTCCCAGGAGCCGGCCGGATAGATGGCGCCCTGGCCCAGGGTGAACAGGCTCTGGGCGTCCGGATAGGAGACTGCCTCATAACCGTCGGGCAGATAAGGTGCCCACGCAGCCAGTGCCTGCCACGTGTCGATATAGGCCTGGTCGGTGAACGCGGCCTCGCCTTCGATGAGGGCCAGGCGACCTTCTTCACCTTGCCAGTAGTTCGGGCCGATGTTCTGGAAGCCCATGGTCGCCGCTTCCCACTGGTCGGCCGTGCCCATCACCAGGGGCGTGTAGTCGCTTTCCTGCTGAATCGTTTCCAGCAGGGACATGAACTCTTCCTGCGTCTCCGGCTCTTCCAGGCCCAATTCGTTGAAGATGTCCTGGTTGTAGATGAAGCCGTGAATCACCGACGCCATAGGCACGCAGAAGACGGTGCTGCCGTCATCCGTGCGCCAGGCGCTCTTGGCCACGTCGCTGAAGTTGTCCATTCCTTCCAGGTCGTTCAGCGGCGCCAGGTAACCTTGCTGGAATAGCTCCAGCGACGCGTCGAAGGGGCGGCACGTGATCAGATCACCGGCCGTGCCCGCTTCCAGCTTGCTGTTGAGTACGCCGTTGTACTCCGCGGGCGCCGTCGGCTGGAACTCCACGTTGATGTTGGGGTGATCTTCATTGAAAGCGGGGATGATCGTATCCTGCCAGACGGCCAGGTCGTCGTTGCGCCAGCTTTCGATGATCAGCGTTACCTCTTCACCGGCCGGTTCTTCCGCCGGTTCTTCCGCGGTCTCTTCCGTTTCCTGCGCCGTCTCTTCGCCGGCTTGCGGCTCGGCCGGCTCTTCTTCCTGGCCGCCACAACTGGCCAGCATCAGAGCGAATACCAGTAACAGAGTCAGTAACAAACGTTTACGCATTTCTCTTTCTCTCCTTGTTCATCCTTTTCCGGGCCATCTTTCACTATTCAGGCCCTTTCTTGGTGTCGTTGACCGTCAGCGCCTGGTCGGCTGCTTCGTTAATCCTGGTCAGACACCTCGGCGTTTTCAGACGTTTCCTTTCAATCGAACAATCCTGCTACTCGACTTTCGGAATGATCTCACCTCCTTTACGGGCGGTTACGCCAAATTGCTATCCTCCGGGGGCGGTGTGTGGTGCCAGGGTGTGCGCGTCCAGGCCAGCACCTTAGAGCAAGCCTCCCGGAGATTGGTTCCGCATTTACACGGTGTCCGTCGCCGTGTACTTCATGTGATACCAGACTAAACAGGCAGCCCCCACGGCGCTCGAAGGCAGGCGCGAGGGCCGGATTTCCAAATGATTGTGGCTGGCCGGCAAGGTGCGCCGCTCCATTTCGTCCTGGGCTGCCGGCAGTAGCAGGTCAAAAGCCGCCAGCCCCAGCCCTCCGCCGACGACGATGACGCCGGGGTTCAGGATCGCCACGCACGCGGCGATGACGATGCCCAGGTGGCGGCCGATGTCTTCCACGGCCGCCCGCGCCACCTCATCTCCTGCGCGTGCTGCCTTCACAATCACCTCGCTGGTCAACGCCTTTGTGGTCACCGCCGAGAAGGCATCCATGAGCTTGCCGTCCCGCGCCACCAGTTTCTCTTTTGCCTGAGCTACCAGACCGGGACCCGAGACAATGGTCTCTGCACAGCCCCGGCCGCCACAGGCGCAGAGACGGCCTTCCGGATTCAGCGACAGGTGGCCCAGTTCGGCCGCGTTCCAGTGGGCGCCCGTAACGAGGGCGCCTTCGCTCATCACGCCGCCACCCAGCCCGGATCCCACGCTCATATACACACAATCGTCATATCCCTGGGCCGCGCCAAAATAATGCTCGCCCAGCGCCCCGGCGTTGGCATCCTTCTGCACCCAGACCGAGAATGGCTGTGGTAAGCGGGCCTCCATCTCTTCGACCAGGCGCACCTCCTCCCACCCCAGATTGACGGCGTCGCGGACGACGCCCGTGCGCGCGTCGACCCGGCCCGGCGTGCCCACGCCGACCCCCAGCGGGACGATCGGCGCCTCGGCGCGCAGCTCTCCGATCAACGCCGCCACGTCGTCCAGCACTGCCTTCGTGCCTCGTTCAGGCGCCGTCGGCTTCTGTCGCGCCAGCAGCGTTTCGCCGCCGGCCGTCACCAGGGCAGCGGCGATCTTCGTGGCGCCAACGTCGACGCCGATGGCCAGAGTGTCTTGCGCAGGAGGGTTTCCTCTTTCTTCCATAATTTCAATCTCAAAGATGTGGGTTCTGTCCGCGCCACTTTTTCAGCAGCGCCTCGTTGTGTTCGGCCGCGCCCTCCATGTTCAGGCTGGCAAACGCCGGCACCTCGCGCCCGGCCGCCTGTAAAAGAGCGGCCGTCTCCGCCACCAGCGCGTTCCAGATCAGGGCCCCGGCGATGGTTGAGCTTGGGGCCACCCGCCAGGAAAACCCTTCAATGGACAGCAGCGCGTCTCCGGGGCGGCCGCCGTTGTCCAGGGCCACGTCCGCTACCTCGTCCAACCGTTTGCCGATGGGCGAGAGCGGCGCTACCTGCGCATACTCCAGCGAGGCCACGGAGACGACAAAGAGCCCTCGTTCTTTCGCCCGCAGGGCCATCTCAACCGGCAACTGGTTGACACCGCTATTAGAGAAAATGAAGATCATCTCATCCGGCTGCGGCCGGTAACGCTCCAACAGGTCGGCCGCCAGGTCCGGGCTTCGCTCCAGGCGGCTGCCCAGTTCCACGTTCTCGTGGAGCATCAGCGCGGAGGAGAAGATGGGCACCACCGGGGCCAGCCCCCCGGCGCGGAAAAACGCCTCTTCGGCCAGAAGGTGGGAGTGGCCGGTGCCGAAGATAAAGAGTCGGCCGTCACGGCCGATCGTTTCCACCATGCGCGCCGCCACGTACTCGAGTAGGCGGCTCTGGTCTTCGATAATGCGCCGTTGCAGCGTCTGAATCGCCTTCAGGTAACGGCGGGCGTGGCTTGCCCTTTCTTCTTTTCCTGCTTTCACTTCGTTCACACGTTCTGTTTCGCTCATCGTTGCGGCTTTTTCTTGGTCCCACCGTTGCGCAGCTCGACGTGGAAGACGTAACGATCGCCCCGGTAGAACGATTCGGTATATTCGAAAGGAAAGTCGCCGCTACTGTACGTCACGCGATACATGTGGAGCATGGGCGCGCCCTTCTGCACGCCCAGCACGTTCGCCTCGGCCGCCGGGCACAAGACGGCTTCCACCTGCTGCTCCGCCCGCGTGGGAATAATGTCGAACGAACTGGCGAGCACGGCATACAGAGAGCTGTCTTCGGTGATCTCTTCCAGGAGGCCGGGGCACAGGGCCTCTGGCAGGTGGGCCGTCTCGATGGCCACCGGCTCTTCGTCGGAGAGGCGCAGCCGTTTGAGCAGTACCACCGAGTCGCCGGCTTCCAGCTCCAGGGCGCGGGCGACGGGGTAGGGGGCCGGGACGATTTCCTTCTGCAAGACGCGGGCGCCCGGCCGCTGGCCGCGCACGCGCATATCCTGGGTGAAGCCGGTCAGACGGTTAAGCCGTTGCTCGATACGCGGCGAGGCGACAAAGGTGCCCCGCCCCTGT
>JAWVYQ010000041.1:0-25052 GCA_033722615.1 Promineifilaceae bacterium (SeqCode) | reverse complement strand
TATGCACGGGATGCGGGCGTGGATGATTTCGTCTCGCTGCTGCCGCATCTGGGATGGGGCGAGTGGGAGGAGTTTTACCGCGTGGCCGAGCGGCCGGACGAGATTGGCCTCGACCGGCCGTTCTACCCGCAGCGGCCGGGGGGCGCGAAGCGCGAACATCTGGTGGAGGGGCTCGGGGTGACGGCATTCGGCGATTTGCGCCGCGTTTGCGAGTGGGAGCGAAAGGGACAACGGGCGGCGGCTCCCCTTTTCTGGACGTTGGGGCCGCAGCAGGTGGGGAAAGCGGCGATCAGCGGCTGGCGCGACATGCTGGCTCCGGCCCTACGGGATCCGACGCTGGACGTCGCGCTGTGGCCGTTCGACGGTTCTCTCTCCCGTTTATTGCGGCCGGGACGGATCGTCGTGGCGGAGACGTACCCGGCGGTCTATTATCAGCGCCTGGGATTGGCGACGCCGGTCAAGAAGAGGCAGCTCGCCTACCGGTCGGCGGCGTGGGGAGCGTTACAGGCGTGGATGAGATGCCGGGAGATAGAGGCGACGGCCGCGCTGGTGGAGATCGGCAAGGCGGGATTTGGCGAGGAAGTAGGTGGGGAAGACGGCTTTGACGCCGTCGTCGGGTTGTTGGGCATGCTCGACGTGGTGTTGGGCGGACGGCCGGAAGGCACGCCGGCGGACGAGCGGGTGCGGCGCGTCGAGGGGTGGATTCTGGGTCGGCCGTGGGAGCAGGCGCCCGGCGAGCCCGAAGACGCGCCGGACGCCTGATTAGGTTGCCGTTCTATTCGGCCGCGACGTCCCAGCCGAAGTTGATGTCGCTGGCGGTGTCGTTGGCGACCACTTCAACGGTCAGGCTCACAGTCTCTTCCGTGACGTCGGGGTAGGTCCACGTGCCGTCGCCGAGGACGCCGGCGTTGTTTCCGCCTTCAGGGTTGATGAAGACGCAGTAAGTGCCCGGCTCCAAGCCCGTAAAGCTGTAGCGGCCGGCTTCGTCCGTGCTGGTGGTTGAGGTTACGGCAGTGGCCGGACAGGCGCCTTCGGCCAGGGCGACGTTGACACCTCCGATGCGCGGCTCGCCGCCGTCGAGGGTGCCGTTGGCGAGGAAGCCGCCCTCACCGTCGTCGACACAGCCGGCCGACGGCGTCTCGTCCGTCACCTCACAGACGTCGGACCAGACGAGGCCGGCGATGGTCGACCCTTCCTCAGGGACGGCGGCGGAGACGACGATTTGCACCCAGAAGGTTATTTCGTCAGGAATGCCGAAGAGTTCGCCGTCGGCGTTTCGCAGTTGCCAGTCGCCACGATAGGTGCCGTTGATTTGCGGGGCCACCATCTGCACGGAGAGGTTGATGGCCTGGTTGGGGGCCACCGGACGCGGCAACGGCTGGGCCTGTGGCGCGCCCATGCGGTCGCCACCGGCGAAGACGAGGTCATAGTCAGAAGTCCAGGTGCAGGTGCCGCTGTTGGCCAGGCGCCAGGTCTTGGTGAAGACGAAGCCCGGCGGGAGCACTTCGTTGTCCTGAACGGTGACGTCGGCGACGAATTCGGCGGCGTCGATGCAATCATCGCCCTCGGCCGTGGCTTCCCCTTCTGTTGCGCCCTCTTCGCCCGGCTCCGGCAGGTTCTCGTAGTCCCAGCCGAAGTTGACGTCGCTGGCGACGTCGCCGGCGGTCACGGCGACCTCTGCGCCGACGGCGCCTTCTGCGCCGGCTTCCGGCACAGTCCACTCGCCGGGAACAAGAATCGAGGAATTGTTGTCGTCGAGGGCGTCGATGGAGACGCAGTAGGTGCCGGGTTCCAGGTCGGCGAAGGCGTAGTCGCCGTCGTCGCCGGTGGTGGCGCTGTCCAGGCCGTCGGCGGGGCATGCGCCTTCACCCAGATTGACGACGATACCGGCGATGCCCGGCTCGTCCGCCTCCAGGATGCCGTTGGCCTGATAGACGCCCTGTTCGAGGGCGACGCAGCCGTCGGAGGGGACGAGGGGTTCGTCGCCCTCACCCCCGCTAACGGAACAAAGGTCGTGCCAGACCGTGCCTTCGATGCCGCCGGTGTCGGCGTCGGGCGCGACGGCCGTGGGGGTGGGTTCACCCTCGCCGCCGACCACGTTGTCAGTCTCTAACGTAAAGGTGCCGGTGACGCCGTTGACGGAAACGGTGTAGGTGCCGGCCGACAACCCTTCTGCGTCCAGTTGGATAACTTTGTCAAACGGTACGACGGCCTGGGAGCAGACCTCTTCTGGAAGGCGGGTCGCCGTCAGGTTAACGACGAAGGTGTTGCCTTCCAGGCGGGGAGCTGGTTCGTTGAGGGTGGTGCAGGCATCGGGCAGCGTGCCGCTGGCGATGACGTTCACCTGAACGGGAAACGATTCTAACACGAGAACTTCAATCGACTCTACATCTGCCTGCCGGGTCTCCGGTTCTTCCGCTTCTTCCGCCTCGGGTGTCGAGGTGGGCGTGTCCGAAGGGGCAGTGGCTTCTTGCTCCCCACCCCGGGTCAGGGAACAGGCGGCCAACGTGACGACGAGCAGGCTAAAGAGCAGTGCACGTACTTCTTTTGGCATTTTCTCCTCCTTGATGAAACGCCAGCGCCCCGGACCGGTCGCTCCGGCCGGGCAGTGACGTTGTGCTTGTTGCACGGCCACGGTGGGTCGGGTACGATTCACAACCTATGAACACACGCCTCTATCATCTCTCAACCATCGATTTTTGCAAGGTGCGCGCATGAATCGACAGAATGACGCCGGGGAACCGTTGTCCCCAGACGCCCCGGCCGCGGTGCGATTGCCCGAAATTATTGCCAGATTGCGCCGCGCCCACCCCGACGCTCACTGCGCCCTGGATTACGAGACGCCTCTGCAGCTTCTGGTCGCGACCATCCTCTCGGCCCAGTGTACGGACGAACGGGTAAATCAGGTTACCCCCTCTCTTTTCGAGACGTATCCTGACGCGGCCGCTTTTGCGGCGGCCGACCGCGCGGAGCTGGAAGAAGCGATTCGTTCGACCGGTTTCTTCCGGCAGAAAGCGCGCTATATCCAGGAGTCGGCTCAGCGCCTTGTGGATGAGCACGGCGGTGAGGTTCCGGATGATCTGGATGACCTGCTGGAACTGACGGGGGTGGCCCGCAAGACGGCCAACGTCGTTCTCGGGGAGATTTATGGCATTGCCGAAGGGGTCGTGGTCGACACGCACGTCAAGCGGCTGTCGCAACGGCTGGGGCTGACGGCGGAAACGACGCCGAAGAAAATTGAGCGAGACTTGATGGAGCTGGTTCCCCGCGACGAGTGGATCGAAATCGCCCATCTGTTCATTTTTCACGGCCGGCGCGTGTGTGACGCGCGCAAACCGGATTGCCCGAACTGCACGTTGAACGATCTGTGCCCGTCGGCCGTGGTCTGATCTCTGACCAGTAAAAACCGAGTTTTTCGCCCATAGGAGTCGCGCGGAGGAATTCCTCGCCAAAGACTCGGTTTTTTTGATCCTCGCACTTACTCCTTCAGATATTTGTCGAACCAACGTAAGATGTGGTTCAGGCGGGCGACGCGGCGGTCGGTGCGGCCGCCGCGCGACAGGCCGTGGGATTCCTCGGGGAAGAGGATGAGTTCGGTGTCTACGCCGAGTTGTCTCAGCGCCAGATAGGCCTGGGTGGCCTGTTCCAGGTTGCAGCGCAGGTCTTGCTCGCTGTGAATGAGGAGGGTGGGCGTTGTGGCGTTACCGATATATTTCATCGGCGATTGGTCCCAGTAGGGGTCGATGGTTTGCCACGGCGGCCGGTTATCGGCCCAGGTGTCTTCGAAGAAGTAGCCGACGTCGGACGATCCCCAGAAGCTGAGGGCGTTGCTGACGACGCGCTGGGCGACGGCCGCGGCAAAGCGGTCGGTGTGGCCGATGATCCACAGGGTCAGGTAGCCGCCGTAGCTGCCGCCGGTGACGCCCATACGGCCGGTGTCGACATACTCTTTGGCGGCGACGTAGTCGGCCCAGGCCATGACGTCCTCGTAATCGGCGCTGCCCCAGCTGTGGTGGATGGCCTGTGTGTGGTCCTCGCCGTAGCCTTTGCCGCCGCGGGGGTTGCTGAAAGTGACGACGTAGCCGTTGGCGGCGAGCAGATAGAACTCGTGCATGAAGAGGTTGCCGTACTGGGTCCAGGGGCCGCCGTGGATCTCGAGGATGGAGGGGTAGCTTTCGTTTTCGTCGAAGCCTGGGGGCTTGAGGATCCACCCCTGCAGGTCGTTGCCGGCCGGTCCCTTGAACCACACTTCCGTCATCTCGCCGAGGTCGATCTGGCGAAGCCAGCTTTCGTTAAGGTGGGTTAGCTGGCGGACGTCGTCACCGGTTACGTCCTGGATCCAGACCTGGCCGGGATCGCCAAAGTGGCTCCAGACGTAGGCCAGCCGTTCGCGAGCAGCGTCGAGGGTGAAGCTACTGACGGTGCCGTCGCGGGAAACGACGTCTTCCATCTCGCCGCCGAGAGTGATGGTGTGGAGGGTGACGTTGCCGTGGCGTGAGATCTGGAAGGCGATCTTTTGCCCGTCGGGGGACCACACGGGCGGGCTGAAGGGCGCATCATAGACGTCGCCGAGCGTGACGCTGCCGACCTCGACGTCGTAAGGGGCGGTTAGATTGCGGGGCGGGGCGGAACCGTCGGCGGGGACAACCCACAGGCCGGCGTTGCGCCAGCGGTTGATTTTTCCCTCGCGGCTGACGTAAGCGATCCAACGGCCGTCCGGGGAGAAGGCGGGTGCCATCTTCCAGCCGGGAGGCGTCTCGATCTTGCGGAAGTCGCCGCCGGTCGCGGGCATGACGTAAAGGTCCTGGTTGTAAAATTCGATGTCGGGGTCCTCGCTGCGGTTGGAGATGAAGAGGACGTGCTCGCCGTCGGGTGACCAACGGGGGGCGGTTTCGTCGTACTCGCCGTCGGTCAACTGGGCGGTTTCGCCGTTTTCCACGTCTACGGTCCACAGATGCCAGCGCTCTTCGGGCAGGTAGCCGGCGGCGTCCATGCGGAAGCCGGTGCGCGTTATCCGGCGCTCGACGACGCCGAGTTCTTTCTTGCGTTCGTCCTTCTCGCGCTCGACGGCCTCTTCGTCCTTTTTGCGGAATTGGCAGAGGAGCGTGCGGCCGTCAGGAGACCAGACGAAGGTCTGGAAGCTGCCCTTGAGGTCTGTGAGGGGGCGGGACTCGCCACCGTGGAAGGGAATGAGGTAGATTTGGGGCTGCTTTTCGTCTTTGCGGTTGGAGAGGAAGGCGATGTGACGGCCGTCAGGGGACCAGCGGGGATGGCTGTCGGTGTGATCGCCGTAGGTGAACGGCTTCGCTTGGCCGCCGGCCGTGGGCGTTACCCAAAGGTTGGTGTATTTTTTCTCCCTCTCTTTGTCGACGCGCTGCACGCCGAAGATGACGTGGCGGCCGTCGGGGGAGATCTGGGGGTCGGTGACGAGTTGCAGGCGGTAGAGGTCGTCGGCAGTGATGTGCCGTGGTTGGTCGTTGGTTTCGCTCATGGTTCCTCCAGCGTGGTCACTTTGTTGCGGCAGATGATAGCGGGTTTTGGGGCGGCCGGCCAGTGGGCGCACTGCCTCAAATAAGATGTCGCCCTTGTCGTCACGAACGAGCGGAAAACGAGTCAACCAACAGGCGTACATTCGTGACAGCGACACCGGCCGGCCGCATCCCGCTTTCATATTCTTCGGTTACTCTCGATGATCACCGGCCGGTTTAGGTGACACAGACCTTCACTGCTTTTAGCGCCCGGAGTACAGTCGTCCTATTGATCTGTTGATGGTCAAGGCCTACAGTGTAATCAGGTAATTGACTGTCTGCGTTAGGCAGCACGTCATTTATCTATTTGGTCTGCGGTGACAAGGAAAAAGCTGTTGCTGAGCCTCTTGAATAATGTGGCTGCCGGCGCATCTATTGGGGGTCAGTCTGGGTGGATGTGATATGCAGGGTGATTTGACGAGTAAAGGAATTCTGGTCATCGACGACAACGACGGGCTCTGTGAAGTCGTCCGTCTCGTACTCGAAGACACCGGAGCCGAAATCTACACGGCACAAAGCGGCCGCGATGGTCTACGGCGTTTCTTCGAGGAAAGACCAGACTTGGTCATCCTGGATATCATGTTACCGGACATAAGCGGCTGGGAGGTGTGCAAGCAGATCCGCCTTCTCGCCGACACGCCCATCCTGTTGCTGACGACGTTGGACGAGGATGAGGCAGTGGTCCGCGGATTGGATCTTGGGGCCGATGATTTCCTCAGCAAACCGTTTAACATGGACGTCTTAGTTGCCCGTAGCCGTGCCTTATTGCGGCGCGCGTCATCGACGCCAGAGCCCAAACAATCCTTTACTTATAGCGATGAGTATCTCACTGTGGATCTACAGAAGCATCGTGTCCTGGTGCGAGGAGAGCCGGTGAAACTGACGGCTACCGAATTCGAGTTGCTGTCCTATCTTGTGCGCAATGCGGGTCGCGTCTTGACCTACGCGCAAATTTTGGAGCGTGTATGGGGGCCGGAGTATTGTGACTCTCCTGATTACGTTCACGTATACCTTTCACATCTGCGGCGCAAGTTGGAAGAAGACCCGCGCCAGCCCCGCTATCTTGTCACGGAGCACGGTGTTGGCTATCGTTTTGAGAGGGCACTTGCGTTCGCATAACGCTCCAACTTTTTCCCCAACGGCTTCTTAAAACCGATTTTAAGAAAATTTTAAGAGCGCTTTGCGAGAGCTTTAAGCGCCGTCCGTTATTCTATTGGTGAAGTGGAAGCCCTATCGGTGGCCAGAGTCATTCTGGTCGCTTCATAGGGCCAGGATCTCTTGGTACCTGCTTCAATCGGAGTCATATTTGGACGCAATTAAGTGATAGATACTTCGGAGACCGGTCCGTGAACGACAATACGGTGTCAAGACAATTACTCGGCAATCGTTGGTTGACTCTCCTATTTCTGACTTTCTTTGTGGCCGTATGCTCGGCACCATCGGCCTCGGCAACAGCGACGGCCTACGTGCAGCCCGAACTCCTCGGCGCGGGTAATTCCCGGCTGTCAGCCATTGTGACCGGCGCTGATTTAGAGGGTGTTGAGCAGGCGGTGGAAGCCGTGGGGGGGCAGATTACGAGCAGGTTATGGCTGATTGACGGTGTGGGAGCCACTCTGAACAAAGATCAGGTGCGGGTTCTGGCGCGCCACCCGGTAATTGAATCTATCTTGAACAACAGAGGCATTCGCAGCGCCGAGCGGGGCGGCAACGGATATATGTCTGAGCGGCGCCAAAACAAGGGGTTTCAGGAGTTGGCCGGTGACCAGGAGACGCCGGCCGTGCCGCTCCCGGACGGCGGGGCCGTTTCCGTCAGCAAGAATGGCAGCGTACGAATCCTCAATGAGGACGGTAGCACGCGCGCCGACGTGACACTAATGGCCGGTCATTACAAGACCGCTCCGATTGTGGCTTCTGACGGAACTATCTTTGTTGCCGAGGAAGAGGATATAATCTATGCCATTACCCCTGATGGGGCGGTGCGCTGGACGTTTACCGGGCTTGTAGGGAAGGTCAAAGCCGGCCTCGCTCTGGGCCCCTTCGGCAATATCTACGCAGTGGACGAAGACCGTTGGCTTTATGCCCTCGACGGCAGCAATGGGCGGGAGTTGTGGCGCAAACTAATCGGTCGAGACTACGTGGATAAGATTAAGCAACCGCCCATTGTAACGGCCGAGGGTAACATCTACCTCGTCAGCGAAAAAGGCTTTCTGATCGCTTTGGGGCGTGACGGTAGTCGTCGCTGGAGCTTCCAGGCCAACGTGGATAAGCCTTTCTACAGCCCTCTGGTTAGCGACGGAACGATCTACGTAGCCAACGACGAGAGGAACGTTTATGGCGTGAATGCCTCTGATGGCTCACTTATCTTCACTTTTGAGACCCTGGACAGGATCAAGGCCCGGCCGACTCTGGGTCCGGACGGCACGTTGTATGTTCCTGACGAACATCTTAGACTGTACGCTCTCAACCCCGACGGCAGCGAACGATTCCTATTCCAGGTCAATGACGGGGGACATTTTAAGACGTCGCCCATTGTATCTGATGACGGCTCGCTCGTATACATAGCGGGAGAAGATAAGCTACTGTTTGCCGTGGACGCTACAACTGGCGTGGAGCGATGGCGATACCAAACGGCCGGTAAGATTAAGTCCAGCCCCACATTTGATCCCTGGGGAAATGTGGTCGTCGGTAGCGAGGATAATGAGTTGGTGTTGTTAAGTCCCGCGGGCGAGTTGCTCCATGCCAGAAGTGTGCCCGGTAAAGTGAAGCAGACGCCCGGGCGCAACGGTGCCGGGGACCTGATTGTGCGGCTAGACAATGACAAGCTGGTGACAGTGGGTCGTCTGCCCGACGAATGGAACGGAACGCCCGACGTGCTGGCCACCTCCGATCCCATGGTCTGGGAGTTCCTCGCTCCTGTAACCATCGACGTGGGCGCCGACGTATTGCATGACGACCTCCTACAACACGGCCAGCCAGTGACAGGCGAAGGCGTCACGGTGGCAGTTGTGGACAGCGGCGTGTACTTTGACAGCCACGTGAAGGACGTGCTGGGTACTGACGTAGAAAAACTGTTCCTGGGGCAGGCCGACTTTGTGGACGAGGGCCGCTGTGAGGCGTCCGGGGGAGACTACGAACAGTATGAATATTATTGCTGGACCAATCATAAGACGAGCGCCGACCACTACGGCCATGGGTCGCACGTGGCGGGGACGATATGGAATCATTTCACAGATTTGACCACCGAGGTTAAGGCAGGTGTCGCTCCCGAGGCAAACATTCTTAGTGTGCGTGTGCTGGGGGATGATGGCATTGGCACCTACGAGGACGTCATCGAAGGTATCCAGTTCGTCGTGTCCAATAAGGAAATCCTCAATATTCGGGTCCTGAATCTGAGCCTGAGCGCCCATGCCGCGACCCCATACTTCGTCGACCCCCTGAACCGGGCCGTCGAAGCAGCGTGGGCCGAGGGTATCGTCGTCCTTGCTGCTGCCGGCAACATCGGTCCTGGCGCGGAGACGGTCACTGTACCGGGTAACGATCCGTACGTGATCACGGTCGGCGCCATTGATAGTAAGCGCACGGTCGGTTACTGGGCTGACGACATCATCCCCGCGTGGTCGTCGACTGGTCCAACCCAGGATGGTTTTATCAAACCAGATGTGCTGGCGCCGGGAACCAACATCGTCTCCTTTATGTACAACGACCCGGAAAATAAGGAAAACTCAGCCTACCTGGTTCGGAATCATCCCGACTACGCCGAGACGACGAGCCTCTTCCGCATGAACGGAACCAGCATGGCAACGGCTGTGACCTCTGGCGTCGTCGCGCTGATGCTGGAGGCCAATCCACAGCTGACGCCGGATCAGGTCAAGTATCGCCTGATGGCCGCGGCAAAGAGCGCTCTGACGCCGGATGAAGAACGACTCTTCAGTCCCCTGCAGCAGGGAGCGGGCAGGATTTGGGCGCCGGACGCCGTGTTCGGCGAACTGCCTCTGGAGAGTGCCAACGCGGGAATGGATATCCAGGTCGACCTGTCCCATCCCTGGCAAGAGGGTGACACCCTGGATCCGGATGTAAATCCTGATCTGTATTACCATTACCTGGGACCAGTGCAGCGCCTCGTCAGCGATGATGGGCAATTCTATCTCTACTTTGTGGCGGACGACGAGGATGATAGAGTCCTCGATCCGCTGGGCATCGCGCGCACAGAGGGGGGGGCGTGGCAAGATAGTCAGGAGCTGGACGCATACAATCCGACATTCAACGAAGGGCAGTGGGCGTGGAGCGACCACTACCTCTGGAGCGGCGGCCGCTATTCCTGGGGCGGTGGTCGCTACTCGTGGAGCGGCGGTAGGTATTCCTGGAGTGGCGGGAGATACTCGTGGAGCGGCGGCCGATACTCCTGGGGTGGAGGCCGCTACTCGTGGAGCGGCGGCAGGTATTCCTGGAGCGGCGGGAGATATTCGTGGAGCGGCGGACGGTACTCTTGGAGCGGCTCCACCGGCAAATACCCTGACAGCAACGTGGCAGCGACCACGTGGGTTGACGAGTAGTACAACCTCTCGTCGAAAATGGGGACGGTTCTGTGGAGAGGCCCCCACGACTGGAAGTGGGCACGCGTGCCCCTTCCGGGAGAGTACAGCCACCGCACGACGACTGTAATGGGTTGGGGGAACATCCAGCCTTTTTGTACCAATTCCCGTAAGAAGGCTTTCGGCAGGGTTGCCATCGTGCTAGACTGTTAGCGGGTAACAGTCTCAGTCGTCGGCAACTTGGGAGGTGCAGCCCGAAGCCAATGGACATCTTACGGGTACGCAGACTGCGTCGTTCGCAATTGTATCTCGCTTACTTAGTGCTCGTCAGTTTATTGGGCGGGATTCTCGTGCTGCGGGGTTTATTGGGCTTTCCCACGTATCAACCCAAACTTAACTTCCTCCTTCTTTTGGGCCTGGCGGTCGTTACCCAAGTATCTGCTACCAGTTTTTCCCTTTCCAACAGAGCCGACATTACCTATGCTCTAGGGCCGGCTGTCACGCTGGCAATCGTTCCCTTTTATGGACCGGCCGCCGCGGCCCTGGTAGAAGCCAGCACGGCGACAGCGCTTTGGCTGATAAAACCGGCGGATGGCAGCACCTGGAAAAAGAGCGGCCGCCAACTGGCCTTCAACGCGGGGATGAGCAGCGTGTCCATCTATGCCGCCGGTGTCGTGTTTCTGGCGATTCGGCAAGAATTGGGAGTCGGTACAATTGCGGGCGAAACGTTGCCGTGGCTTGTGGCGGCCATCGTCAACGATCAGGTCAATCTGTGGCTCTTGATCGGCATCCTGTACCTGCAAAAGGGCAAAAAGGCGAAACCGCTGCAGGTTTGGAAAGAGAATATGTGGGCCATGCCAATCGGCATCGCCTCTATCAGCATTGGCGGCGGTCTCCTGGCTCTGGCGCTACAGCGATTCGACTGGCTGGGCGTCGTTATCTTTTTCCTCCCCATTTTTCTTTCTTCATTCGCCGATCATCTCTATGTTAAGCAGATGGAAGAGCACATGAACAATCTGGAGGAAATTGTTGCTGAACGGACGCAAGAGCTTGAGGAACTGATGGAGCAGAAGGATGCTTTGCTGGCAGTGCTGACCCACGATATGAAGACGCCCTTGACCACGATTGGGCTCTATGCAGAGATGATAGAAAAGCGACCGAAATTGGTTTCAGAAAAGCCTCACATAGTCCAAGTGCTTCTTCGTAGTCAGAACACATTGAATGAGATCGTCGATAATATGCTTGATCTGGAAAAATTACGGAAGGATCAGGCCATTGCGCTGGTCCGCGAAGACCTGAATCTCGTACCGGTGGTCGAGTATTTGGTGGAAGCCGTTTCTGCTCAGGCAGAGCAAAAGGAGATTGCGCTACATTTCACGAGGGAGGTGAGCGCAGTTTCTGTGAGCGCCGATCGCCAGCAGATCGAGCGTGTCGTGAACAACCTCCTCTCAAACGCGATCAAGTATACGCCTCAAGGAGGCCGGGTGCACGTAACGATTGGGGCTGAAAACGGACGCGCCGGGCTGGAGGTGAAGGACACGGGTTACGGCATTCCGGCCGACGAACTCCCCCATATCTTTGAACCCTACCGCCGGGTGAGCCAACACAAGGACAAGGCCTCTGGAACCGGCCTGGGCCTGGCCATTACCAAGGCGCTGGTCGAAGCGCACGAGGGCGAGATAGAGGTCGCGAGCGAGGAAGGTCGGGGTAGTAGCTTTAAGGTGCGGCTTCCCCTGCGCGAGCCGGCATAACAGTGGAGGCCTATCGGGAACGAAAAACCCGACAGGCCTCACACTGTCTATTCGGCGATGGTGAAGAGCATGCCGGCGCTGCGGCCGAAGACTTCGGGGAAGAATTCCTGGTAGGCGACGGCCGGGCGCACCTGGAAATCGCCGGGGATGGAAGTCTCCAGGAAGTAAGTGTACTGGTACGTGCCGGCGGGGAGGAAGTTGCTGTAAAAGACGACGCGGTCGTCGCGGTATTCGATCTCGTCGAAGCGCCACCAACCCCAGTAACCGTAGCGATAGTCGCGGTCGGTGCGCTGGATTTCACCGGCGAGGCCAGAAGCCGACGTTTCCAGGCCGGGATCGACGGCTTCGGCGCCGGCGGGGATGGGATCTTCGACGCGGGTGTAGGTCAGGTCGTTAGGGGCGACGACGGTCAGCTCAACGCGGACGCGCTGGCCGGCCTCGATAACGTCGATGGGTTCGCACGTTTCTTCCTCCGGGTCGCAGGCGGCGTCGTAGTAGGTACGCTGAACGGTGATGCCGCGGCTGACGGGTTCGACGGCCTCGGCGTCGATGAAGGCGTTGAGGTGGGCGGTGTAGTAGAGGCGGCCGGGGCCGTCGCCGTGCTCGAAGATGAGGAAGTTGACGTCGTCTGGCAGCAGGCGGCCGACGGGTACAGACGATTCGACGCTCTCCGTCACATTTTCTTCGGTGAAGGCGCCGCGCTCGAGGTTCCTGCCGTTGACGTTGAGCAGGTAGTCGTAGTCGGCGTCCAGTTCGCCCGTGGTCGCCATCCAGTCGGTGAGGCTGAGCAGAGTCCACGCCGTTTCGTACGGGGTGGACCAGTGGCTGGCCGTGCGCGCGGACATCAACCAGCGCACGGCGCCGGGAGCCAGCGGGTTGCCCGGATCGAGCCGGGACAGAGCGTCGAGGACGACGGCCGTGTTAAAGATGTCGGAACTAAGGTTGCGCCAGTCGTCCGTGCTGTCTTCCCAGTGGGTGCCGGTGGCGCTGGCCACAGCGCTGTTGCTCAGGTCGGAAAAGGCCTGATCCTGGAGGTCGGTATTGCCAGCGAAGGGTTCGTAGGCCAGGGCGAGGAAAGCGGTGGCGTAGGGGTCAAGCAGTTCGCGATGGTCGGCGAAGAGCTCCTCAATGAACGCCGGCATTTCTTCTCCTGCCTGAGCCAGCACGTAGAGGAAGTAGGCCTGGCGGTTCACTTCGTGGGCGTTGGTCAAGTCGGCCACGTCTTCCTCCAGTTGGCTTGCAAGGTAGCCGATGGCCGAACGGAGGATGTCGTCGTCGACGCTGTAGCCGGCCTCGTCCGCCTTGACCAGGGTGAAGATGATGTAGGCGGTCAGCAGCGGATCGCGATCCTGGGCGTAGCACCAACCCCAGCCACCGCCGGGTTTGGCCAGCCCCTCGATCTGGTCGATCTGGCCGGGAATCAGGCGGTTCAGTTCAGACGCCAGGCCGGGTTCGTCCAGGTTCAGTTCGCTGATGGTGCGAGCCGTGGCGGCGTTGGGCAGCAGGCGGCTGGCGATGCTGTGGGCGCACGCTGGTGTGAACGTCGGATCGTTGACGGCGTCCAACGCCTCGAGGACGGCGGCCGCCAGTGACGGGCTGAGGGAGACGTCGACTGAACCGTGGCGCGTGTTGATCTCAGGCGGCAGGAGGACGGCCTCTACTTGGCGGCCGGGTTCCTCCAGGACGCCGGAGGTGCCGACGATGTCCTGCGCGTCGTAGCGGTAGACGGGGATGAGCTGATCGGGGCCGACGCCGAAGGTGGGTTTGGTGGCGTCGCTGAAATCGCCGCCGCTGGCGCGGAAGGTGAGGTCGGCGAATTGGACGTCCTCTACCTGCACGGGCCAGCGCACCAGTTGTTGCCGGCCGGCGGCGACGGTGACGTTTTGTTCGGCTTCGCCGAGCATGGTTAGCCCTTCCGCTTCGAGGCTGACGGTCACGTCGAGGCTTTGGTCGCTGTTGTTATTGACGATGGCGCCTAATTGCACCGTGTCGTTGACGGTGAAGAAGCGGGGCGTGACCGGCCGCAAGAGGAGGGGCAGGGTGGCCACGACGTCCACACTGGTCTGGCCGACGAGGGTGTCGACCGTAACCGCCTTGGCGCTTAGACGCCAGGTGGTGACGTTGTCGGGCAGCGGGATTTCCACGGTGGCCTCGCCGTTTTCGTCGGTGACGACGTTGGCGCGCCAGAAAGCGGTATCGGGGAAGTCGCGACGGATGCCGTCGTCCTCTTCTTCCTGGACGGCCGGGGCATCGAGGGCGGCTGCCTCGCCGCCGCCGCCACCGCCGCGGCCCAACACCTCCTGCGGCACTTCGACGTCTAACCCTTCGCCGCTGACGAAGAGGCCGCTGCCGACCTCGCTGCGGTAGGGCTGGCGGTCATAAAAGGCGTTGGCAATGGGGGGCGCGTTGTCTTCCTTGAGGGTAAGCACGGCGAGATCGACGAGGGACAGGGAGAGGTCGGCCTGGACCGGCTCGCCGGTGGTGCGGGTGACCCTGATGTCATAAGTGACGGTCTCACCGGGCGCGAGCACGTCGTCGCGGGGTGATAGCTCCACGTTCAACGTGAAGGGGTCCGGCGGGACGACCAACTCGGTCAGGCCCAGGCGGACGTCAGCGTACTGGTTGGTCTCATCGACGCCTTTGACGGCAACGATGGTCACGAAGGCGTTGGGCGACAGCGCTTCGGTGACGGGGATTTCGACGGTTTCGCTGTTGCTTTGTAGAGTGATCAAGCGTTGCTCGATGAGGTCGCCGCGCTCGATGGTCAGCCAGGCGTTGACCGGCCCCTCGAAGGGGGATTGGACGAGTATGCGGGCCGTGTCGCCGACTTCGTAGGTGCGCTGGTCGGGGGTGAGGTCCATGCGCTTCTCTTCGGGGTTGACGCGCCAGGCGACGTAATCGCTGTCACTGACCCAGAAGAGGGTGCTGCTGGTCTGGGTGCGCCCGGCGTCGTCGGTGACGGTGGCCAGGGCGCGGTAGGTGCCGCCGTCTTCGGGGGTGAAGGCGGCCTGGGCTTCTCCGTCGGCGTCGGTGGTCGTCTCGACGCGGGCCACTTCGGTGTCTTCCGGCTCCCAGCGGCCGAAGGTGTTGCCGAACTCGGTATCTTCTACGTAGCGGTATTCGCGGCGGTAGAAGACGACGTCCACGTCGCGGTTGGGGGCCGGGTTGCCGTCCCAATCGACGGTAATGAGGTCGACGGCCGTCTCTTCCCCGGCCTGGTTGAGGTACGTTTGCGGGCTGACGCCGACGTAGGCCTCGGCGGCGTGGAAAGCGACCTGACCGGTGGCCGTGACGGGAAATTCGCTGATGTCGCGCACGGTGGCTTCCACGGTTACCAGCCGGCTGCCTCCTTCCGCTTCTTCCAGCAAATCGGCGGGTAGCGTGATGACCAGGCGGCCGTCGGCGTCGGTGCGGCCGGTGCCTTCGCGCAGGAGATTGCCGAAAAAGTTCTCCTGCTGGTCATAGGAGAAGTAATAGGCGTCGTCAGCGTCGAAGCTGTAATGGGGACCGTCCCAGGGGAAGCGGTAGGCTCGTTCGCGAACGGCCCAGTTGACCGCTAAATCGGGGGCGGGCGCGCCGAAGAAGTAGCGGGCTTCGACCACGACGTCGACGGTGTCGCCGCGCAGCGCTTCTTCTTCTTCTGGCGTCGTCGTGACGATAAATTCGGGCGCCCGGTATTCGGCAACAGTAAAGGAGCGCGAGGGGTTGCCGATGTCGCCCCGTTCCTCAAGGTAGAGGCGGTACTCGCCCAGGCGTGCGTCGTCGGGAATGGTGAAGGTGCCGTTGAAGGTGCCGTTGGCGTCCACGGGCAGGGTTACAGCGTAGTCGAGTTCTTCGCTGGGCTCGAAGAAGGAGAAGAATTCGGCGCGGACGGTGACCTCGTCGCGCTCGGGGAGGCCGTAGCGAGCGTAGTTGGCGTCGCGCAGGATGCCGCGATAGCGGACGGTGTCCCCCGGCCGGTAGATGGGCCGGTCGGTGTAGAGGTAGGCGAATTCCGGCAGTTCGCGGTTGCTGGTGGCCGGCACGTCGAATTGCCAGGGGGAGACGCCGGGGTTCCAGCGGCTGTTAGCCACGCCAAAGCCCGGCTGTCCGGGCGAGCCGCTGACGACGAGGACGCCTTCCAGATAATCGAGGTCGGTTTCGTAAGGGAAGCTGGCAAAGCCGTCGGCGTCGGTGGTCGCCGTGCCTTCCTGGACGCCGTTGGCGTTATAGAGCCGGAGAGTGCGGCCGGAGGCCGGTTCTCCGGTTTCCAGGTCGGTGGCCCAGACGTGGACGGCGCCGAACATCTCTTTGACCACCAGGTTGGTGTCGGCGACGACGAGAAGATGGCGCTGGTTCTGCCAGTAGCGCACGTCTTCGCCGATGGCGGGAGAATCGACGGCCAGGTAGTAGGTGCCCAGCGGTAGCGTCTCTCCCGAGCCGGCGAGATCCAGAGAAAGGGCGCGAGCGCTGCCGTTCACTTCGGTGTCCAGCGACCAGGTGCGCACCGGCTGGCTGCCCGGCAGACTATCGTGCACGCGGAACGGTTCCAGGAGGAGGCTGACGGGCAGGCCCAGCTGGTACAGTTCGGCGTTTACGGTGTCGACGCTGCGGTAGACGACGTCGACGGTCGTCGGATGGCTCTCGCTCACCTGGCTGACGTTGGACGGCAGATTGAGGGAGGCGACAGGGGGCGGGGGGGCTGTGGTAAAGGACCAGGTGTAATCGGCGCCGAGGGTGTTGCCGTAAGGATCGGCCACGTCTGCGGGGATGGTGACGGTGTATTCGGTCTCCCGTTCCAGCTCAAAATTGACGTTCACGAAGCGGTCGCGGATGATATAATCGGGGTCGTCTTCCGGCGCGGGCGTGATCTCGATCCGGCCGCGAATGGTGTCGGGGTCCATGGGCGAGGCGAACTCGATCTGGACGCCGTACTGGAAGAAGGGAACCTCCTGGCCGCGGCTGGGGGTTGTGCGGGTCACGGCGGGCAGGGGGACGGTGGTGAAGCTGCTGCTGGTTTCTCTATCGAGGGACGCAAGGCCGGTGGCGGCCGTGGCGCTATCGTTCACGTTGAGCGTATAGGTCGTGCCCAGGTCGAGCATGGTCTCCGGTTCAAGGATCACGGTCCGGCCGTCTTCTGACCAGTCGAAGGTGACGGGATGGACCGGTTCCAGGGAGATGGCGCTTTCGACACTGGCGCGATCCATGGGCATGTTGAAGGTCACGGTAAGGGGATGGGTGGGGTTGACGTCGCCAGCGCCGTTTTCGGGCACGATGGTGGCCACGCTGGGGCGCTGGGTGGTGAAGGACCAACTGTAATCGGAGGCAAGGACGCCGCCCATGACGTCTTCCAGGCCGGCGGCGATGGTTGCCGAATATTCGGTGGCTCCGGCCAGGGGCTCGTCCGGGGTGAAGCGGTAGACGCTGGTGGAAACCCATTCACCGCTGCCCTCGACGGCCGGCTCGATGGTGAGAGGTTGGGGCAAGTCTGCCTGCTGGCCGGTGCTGACCAGGGGGACGACCGGCCGGTTAAAGAAGACGGTGATGGTGGCTTCTGTGGAGACGTTGTCCGTGCCGTCGGCGGGGATGACCTGGGCGATCTCCAGGTAGCCGGCGGTTTGGAAGAAGATGTCGAGCGGGTGGGGCAGATTCTGGCCGTTGCGGCCGCGAGCTACGGTGTCGAGTTGTACCTGATAGCGCTGGTTGCGGCCGAGGCGCGCCTGCGGTGTGAAGACGACGGTGTCGGCGCGCGGCCATTGGAAAGAGCCTTCTACGGTTTGTTCGCCGTCGACCGCCTGGATCTGGAAAGCGGATTGCACCGATTCCTGATCCATCGGCTGGTCGAAACGGATGGTGATGGCGCCGTCCAGAGATGCCTCTTCACCCGAAGCCGGAGTCCGCGAGACGATCTGCGGGGGCCAGTCGATCTCCTCGGGGTCGATGGCAGCCGCCTGCGGCTCGGCCGTGGGCGTCGCGGTAGGGCGGGGCGTGGCCGTCTCGGTGGGTTCGGGCTCGGCCGTGGGCGTGTCGGCCGCAACGGCGGTGGCCGGCGGCGAGGTGGGAGTCGGTTCTTCCTGATCACGCCGGCAGGCGACGAGCAGGATCGTGAGCAGAAGAGCGGAAAGGATTAGCGTTTTCGTGCGCATGGTTTGTTACTTCTCCAGTGGGACGGCCAAGGTTGGCCGTTGCCAGGCATTAGTCGGAGTCCGGATTGGTCATGACGGAGGGTTGCTCCTCCCTTTTTAAGACGCTGCTGGGGGTGAAATCGTTCCATCGATTTTACTGCTGATAGTGTATCAGAAGGGGGCGGCCGGTGACAAGATGGCGTAGGATAAACAGTCACAAATCGTAAGAACCTCGTCTTAAATCTGGCGGGGGCGGCTGGCGATTGTTATAATGTGGGGTGTGAGTGAACCGTACCTTAGCAATGAAGATGAACAGTGGATGCGCCGGGCGCTGGCGTTGGCAGAGGAAGCGGCCGCTCTCGGCGAGGTGCCGGTAGGGGCAGTGGCCGTCCTGGACGGTCAGGTCATCGGAGAAGGGTACAACCGTAAGGAAAGCGACCAGGATCCGACGGCCCACGCCGAAGTGATCGCGCTGCGGCGGGCGGCAGCTACCCTTGGAAGCTGGCGGCTGTTGGGCGTCACGCTTTACGCAACGTTGGAGCCGTGCCCCATGTGCGCCGGCGCCATGATTCAGGGGCGGCTGGAGCGGCTGGTGTACGGCGCGGCGGACGCTCGGTTTGGTGCCGACGGTACCATCGTCGACGTGCTCGGCGAGCCGCGCTTTAACCATCGCGTTCGTGTGATGGCCGGTGTGCTGGAAGATGAAGCAGCCGCTCTGTTGCAGCGCTTTTTCCGCCGGCTGCGGGAAGGGCGAAGCAGCGGCGCTTAGCGACTCTGTCCGTAATACATTTGCTTACCGGTCACTCTTGATCTGGAGAGGTGCCAGAGTGGTTTATTGGGGCGCTCTCGAAAAGCGCTGTGGCCTTGCGGTCACCGTGGGTTCGAATCCCACCCTCTCCGCTAGGAAAGGGTACCTGCACACAGGTATCCTTTTTTTCTTTTTGGCGGCGGCCGCGTCGGCGGTATTAAGTGTGACGTTGGGTCCGCCATGAATGTTGGTACGAGGAGGTTAATGAGGTGAGCGAACTGACCCGCTTTCGCGCAGAGGTTGACGATTTCATGGCGTATCATCCGCAATCGCCCCTGACGGAGGAGCAGCAGGAGGCATTTCAGGGTCTCAATTATTACGATGAGAATCCGGACCTTGTGTTCGAAGTGGAGGTGGAGCGTTTCTCAGAGGAGGAGCCGCTGATTGAGATGGATACGAGCACGGGGGATAGCCAGCATTTCCGCCGTTGGGGCCGCTTTTTGTTCGAGATCGACGGTGAGGAGACCAGCCTGACGATTTACAGCGATCCGCAGGCCGGCGATTTTTTTCTCCCGTTTAAGGATGCTACCAGCGGGCGCGAAACGTATGGTGCCGGCCGTTATCTGGACAGCCACCGACCGGGTCTGCGACGCCTGGCGGAGGGGCGCTTCGAGATCGACTTTAACTACGCTTATAATCCATATTGCGCCTATAACGAGAATTACCGTTGCCCTCTGCCCCCGGCCGAGAACTGGTTGGAGGTCCCCATTCACGCGGGCGAAAAGAGTTACAAGTAAGCAGGACGCGGCGTGATAGGGCAGGAAGGATCATCGCAAGAGGGTGGTGGATGGCGCCGCCGCCTTGTGCGCTGGCCGCTGGTGTTGCTGGCGGCCGTTTTTCTGTTGCAGTGGGCGGCGTTCATGCACGTCGGCGGCCCGTCGTGGGACGCCGCGTTTTACTATAGTTTCGGCCGTTCTCTGGCCTTCGATCAGGATCTGAAGCTGGAAAACGATTTGCTCCTATCGTATGAGACGGCGTCGCCGGACTTCGTGGCCAAGGCAATGCACGCCGATAAGACGAGCACGGGCCGGGTCGCGACGCCGTTTGCTCTGGGGAGCGGGCTGCTGTGGCTGCCGTTGCTGGCCGTTGTTCGTCTTTTTGCGTGGCTGGTCGGGGCGGCCGGGGGGACGGGGTATGAGTGGTATTTTGCAGGGACCGTGGCCTCTTTTTCGGCGTTGAGCGGCCTCGTGGCTTATGGGCTGGCCTATCGGATCGCGCGCCGGGAAACGGGTCGCGTGGTCGCGGCGCTGGCGACGGTGACAGTGGCTTTCGCGACCCCCCTTCTCTACTATCAGTTTCGCGAACCGCTGTATGCTCACGTTTCCTCTGCGCTGACGATTACGCTGTGCGTCTACGTCTGGCAAAGGACCTATGATCGCCTGCCGCCGGTGCGAGAAGGCGTCCTCTTTGGCGTCTTGCTGGGCCTGGCGGCCCTGGTGCGCTGGCAAAACGTCATCTACGCTTTATTGCCGCTGTCGTCTGTCATTTGGGTCTGGGTGCGCCGGCCGGCCGAAGAGCGGCGCAAGGAGTGGATGCGCCCGGTGGCTTATCTGGCGGGAGTAGCGGGCAGCTCGCTGATCGTATTTTCGATCCAACTGGTTTTCTGGCGACTGGTTTTTGGCGTCTGGGCAACGATTCCCCAGGGCGAGACGTTTATGGTGTGGACGGACCCTTTTGTCCGGGAGTTGCTCCTTTCGCCGTTCCGGGGGCTGTTGCCGTGGATGCCGGTTTTCGCCCCGGCCGTGCTCGGCCTGCTGCTGCAAATGCGGCGGCGGCCGCGCGTGGTGTTGCCCCTGTTGCTGATTCTGCTGCTGTCTACTTATGTCAATGCGAGTTCTCGAGACTGGTTTGCCGGCGGCGGGTACGGCCCGCGGCGGTTGACGGGGGAACTGGCGATCTTCGTCCTGGGCTACGCGTGGCTGCTTCAGGCGCTGCCGACCGCCGTGCGCACGGCCGGCGGTATTGTGGTCGGACTCCTTTTGGCGTTACACCAGCTGTTGCTGCTGCGCTTTGGACTTGTGGAGCGCCTCGGCGGCAGCGTGGTGAGCATGGCGCCCCGGTTTGAGTGGCGGGAGACGGACCTCCTCACTTTCGGCCGTCAGTTATTAGGCCACATTCCAGACGTGGTGCGCCGGCCGGTAGACTTCTTCGTTCTGCCTGGCTCTCCCCTATCCGTCTGGCTTCAGGAAGGCGTTTTCCCGCTGCAGCACGTGCTGGCGCTGGCCGGCGCCGGTCTTTTTCTGGGGCTCTTTTTATGGTTGGCCAGCCGGGCGCCACGAAAGGGGAAGCGGATCGTGGCGCCGGCGGCAGCGCTGGCGGCCGTGTTACTTCTCGACATCTGGCTGTTGCTGCGCGGATAGTCCGCTAGCGACCCCAACGGCCAACGACGGGCAGGTAGGTGCTATACGCCGGATCGACCAGGACCCGGCCGTGCAGGACGTTGTCTGTATCACTGGTCTCGTCAAAGTCGGGGTCGTCGACGTAGACTTTTGCCCAGTAGTCGTTGACGCCGGGGGAAAGGCCTTCCCACTCAATGCTGGCCGTGTAGTCCCGTTGGGCGCAGCCCAAGACCCCCTGTGCCGGATTGATGATGGCCGTCCCGATCACGTCTGTCAGGAGGGGGTTGCTGAAGAAGGTCACGGAGATGGGCGTGGTGATGTGCGCGTTGCCGTCGTTAAGGAAGGTGGCGGCGATGGAAGCGGTGGTGGTGACGCCTTCGATTGTGTGGGTGACGGCCGGATGGGCCTCTAGCCCGCGGAGGTTATATTCGGCCGTCTTGACGGCCATAATGTTCTGCATGTGTTGGCCAACTGGTGTCAGCCCGGTTAACACGCCATCTTCATCGTCGACCAGGTTGCTCGATTGCCCGGTGAGGCTGGGGTGATTGTTGACGCTGAACCAGAGCCACTGCTGGACCAGCCGGTAGTCGTCCAGGGGATAGCCAAGATCGGGATCCGTCGCGCTTTCCATGTAATCAAACGTGGCCTGCATAAAGTTCTGTACCCGTCCCGGCGTAAAGCAGTTGCCAAATTCGTCGGCCAGATAGCAGCCTCCCCCTTCCTGTACATAAGGGTAGAGCAGCGAATATTCTGAAAGGAGCAGGGGTTTGTTCTGCTGGCCGTGGTTCTTCATCCAGATGCGCATCGACCGCACCTGTTGTTCAAAGATGTCCATGTTGTCGTGTTCGGCGTAACAGTACACCTGATCGGTCGGGTCGTTGCAGACGGCGGCAGGCGTTAGAGGGCCAACGCCGTCCGGGTCGTAGCTCTCCGACATCCCCAGCTCCGGCCGGTCGTGGGTGCCCACCGGCAGACCGGCAATGCCATTCGGTTCACCGTTGGCGTGTACCTCGGGAAGTATGTAAAGGTGCATGGTCCATACGTCCACGTTTGGGGGGTGGCCGTAACGGTCGATATGGGCCTCCCAGAAGCGGTCCAGGTAGAGGAGGCGGCTGGGTGTGACCTGAACCAGACCGGAGACGGCGACCTGAGCCTGCGGATCGTATTGCTTGATGTAGTTGTAGATCTCGTAGTAGGCCTGTGCGTAGTTGTCCGGCTGCATGTCATCCTGAGGGCTTTGGGTGGCGCCAGGATCGGGCGCCCGGTCGACCTCGTTGCCGACGATCCACAAGGCACCGGGCTGGTACTCTAACCAGTAGCGCAGGCCGTTGGGATCGTTCGGATCGGTGATATCCACACGGGGGTTCGATTCGTAGCCATCGAGATAGTTGCCGTCGTCATCTTTTGGCTGGCTCAAGTGGATCACGGGCACGAATTGGGCGCCGTTGCCGGCCGGGCCGGCCGCTCTGGTGAAGGTCAGATACCACCCGGCCCTGAACGTCGAGATCCAGTCGATCTCATCGCCATTGGCGGCGATTCCGTAGCGGCAAAAGGCATCGGAGGTGTCGGTTTCGTCGTCGCTGGCCTGGACTTCCCCTGGCAGATACGAAAAGTTGAGGGCCAGGAGGCAGATGAGGGCAAGAGCAACAAACAGGGAGAAATAGGCTATCTTTTTAGTTCTTTTTTCCATAGGTGAGGGGATCCTTCAGGGTTTTTGCGTTGTTTTTTCTTGTTCATTGTTCGGGAGCCATTCCCACGTTGCCGGTATGGCGACGAGGCCTGCGCCCGTTTCTTTGCCTTCTACGTGGAAAGGATATGCTTTTTCGTGGTAATCGTAGGGATGGGCATTGTGACCGTCGTGAACGGCGATGCTGAGCCGGTAATCGCCGGTCAGCAGCGGCAGGTAATCGATGCGATAGCAGACGGTGCCGCTGCCCGTGACGACGGTGTTAGGAGAGGCAAGCGAGCGTCTGTTGGGGCCGTTGACCAGGGTGCCATTCTCGTGGTAGATGGTCACCTCGAAGCAGGGATGGCGGACGGATTCCTGGGCGACGTAATCGATGGCTACAGTCATCAAACCACCGGTGGCGAACGATGATGCCTCTTGCGCCTCCTCGTCAAGCAGGCGGACGCTCTCGATTTCGATCTCACCCGTTCCGCGACGCTTGAACTCTTTCTCCTGGCGATCGCCCTTTTCATGGGCTGACGTGGCGTAAAAGCGGGAGTAGTTTTCCAGGATCTCGTCGACCGGCCCTGAGTCTTGCAGTATGCCGTTCTCTATCCACAGCACGTGCGAGCAGAGATCGCGGACGGTCTCCGGGTGGTGGCTGACCAGGACGATGGTCGTTCCCTGGCGCTGCAATTGGTAAATGCGCTCTGTGCACTTTTCCTGGAATCCCTGGTCGCCGACGGCAAGAATTTCGTCGATGAGCAAAATGTCGGGGTTGACGTGGACGGCCACGCTGAAGCTCAGCCGCATGTACATTCCCGAGGAGTAATGCTTGACGGGCACGTCGATGAAGTCGTTTAGTTCTGAGAAGTCGACGATGTCCTGGAAGCGGTCGGCAACCTGCTGGTCGGTGAGGCCGAGGAGGGAGCCGTTGAGGTAGACGTTTTCCCGGCCGGTCAGGTCGGGGTGAAAGCCGGCGCCCAGTTCCAGGAGGGCGCTCACGCGACCGCGGACGATGATCTGACCGCTGTTGGGGCGCAGGATACGGGCGATAAGTTTAAGTAGCGTGCTTTTGCCGCTGCCGTTGCGCCCGATGATGCCCAGGCTCTCCCCCGGCATCAGGTCGAAGGAAAGGTCGCGCAACGCCCACAGTTCCTGATGTTGCCGGCGCATCCACTTGCCGCTGGTCAGGGCGATCAGCGTTTCTAATATGGTTTGTGGCCGGTTCGACGTCATCTGGAAGCGCTTGCTGACGTTGCGAAAGCTTACGGCCGGTTGCGTTTCCGCCTTTCCTTCATCCATAATCGTTGTGCTACGTAACATCCATTCTGAACACAGTCTGTGCTTACACAGGTCCGTGTACCGGGCCCCATTCTATCAAAAAGGGACGCCCGACCAAATGCGTCAACGCGGCCGCGTCGCCAAGATTAAGAATGACTCATCTTTGTCCCTGTGGTCACGAGCCGGCCTTGATGGTAAAAATGACGTGCGAGCAGGAGAAAGATATGGACGAGAAGTCTCTTCACATTCTAGAGTTTGATAAGGTTCTGGAGCAGTTGGCGGCGCACACTAGCTTTAGTGCTGGCGAGGCGCTGGCCCGCGATCTGACACCGACGGCCAACGCCGACGAAGTGCGCCGGCGCCAGGCCGAAACGCGGGAAGCCGTTGCCCTCTTCGAAGGAGGGAGTAGCGTTACGATTGGCGGGGCGCGGGACGTGCGCCGGGCCGTGGATAACGCGATGCGGGGTTACACCCTTCAGCCAGAGGATTTTCTGGACGTGCGCAGCACGTTGATTGCGGCGCGAACGTTGCGCCGGCAATTGCTCAAGCTAGATGAGCGCTGTCCCCACCTGGCTGACGTGGCCGAGCTTATCGAGGAGTGCCCAGGATTGGTGAGCGCCATCGGGGAGACGTTGGACGACGAGCGAGGCGAGGTGCTGGATACGGCCAGCGACCGGCTGGCCAACATTCGCCGCTCGCTGCGCGTCGTCCACGGCCGCATTCACGACAAGCTGGAGGGCTTGATCGGCAGCAGTATGAACAGGTATCTCCAGGAGCCGATCATTACGTCGCGCGGCGGCCGCTACGTGGTGCCGCTGAAGGCTGAGTACAAGGGACGGATCAAGGGGATTGTGCACGATCAGAGCAGCAGCGGCGCGACGCTGTGGATCGAACCGATGAATACTGTCGAGCTGAACAACGAGTACCGCAGCTTACAGTTGCAGGAGGAGGAAGAACTCCAGCGCATTCTGGCCGAGTTGTCGGCAAAGGTGGGGGATCAGGGAGAGTCTGTGAAGCGGGTAGTTGACCGCATGGCGGAG
>JAWVYQ010000040.1:0-25098 GCA_033722615.1 Promineifilaceae bacterium (SeqCode) | reverse complement strand
GCCTCCAGCGGCTCTTCTTCCTCAGTCACACCGGCCTGAGAATAGGTGAAGGCCAGGTGCTCGCTGCGGTCAATGGCGTTGAGAAATTCTTCCCAGCTTTCGCCGACGCGCTGCTGCGCCCGCATTTCCATCTCTTTCCGGGCAGCGTGTACTTCGTCGAAGAGGCGGGCATTCTCGACGGCAATGGCCAGCTGGCCGGCCAAAACATTGAAGGCGGACAGGGTTTCCTCGGTCAGCTCACCAGGCCGGGCGCTTTGCAAGTCGAGGACGCCGACGATGCGCTCGCCGGCGATCAGGGGCACGGCCATCTCGGAGCGGGTCTCGGGGAGCAGGGGATTGGGCCGGAATAGTTCACTCTCGCGTGTGTCGGCAATAATTACGGCCCGGCGCTCCATGACGGCCGTCCCGTTAATGGAACTGCCGTCGACGGGCAAATAGTGACCGCGCTCCATCAATTCGGCGCCTGCCCGGCCCGTACCGGCAGCGAGGGTCAGCCGTCGCTCGTTGGGGTCGGTCAGATAGACCTGTGTGTAATAGAGGTCAAAGCGTTCCCGGATACGATTGACGGACACCTCCAGCAAGGAGTCTAGATCGCGCAACTGGGAAAGGCGCTGACCGACCTCGGCCGCCAGCTCCAGATCCTGCGTGCGTTCGGCAACACGTTCCTCCAGGATCGCGTACGAGGATTGCAGGCGGTGGGCCATGTCGTTAAAGACGCGGGCAAGCTGCCCGATTTCGTCGTCAGAAGAAATGGAAACGCGTTCGTCTAGCGCGCCGCCGGCCAACCGCAGAGCGCTGGCGGTGAGGTTCTCCACCGGTCGCGTGATGCTGCGGGCGAAGCGCCAACCTGTGAAGGTGGAGAAGACGGCAACGGCCAGAAGAATCAAAGTCGGATAGACGATCACGGCCTGGCGAGAGGCAGCCACGTCGGCGGAGGCGGCGTCGGCCGTCTCTTCTACCTGGTGGAGCAGGCGATTCACGTCGGCGTTTATCTGCTGCTGATCGCGGCGCAGCACGCCCACGCGCACCTGGACGCTCGACCACTGATCGTTCGAAACCTGGCGCATCATCGTCCGGCTGATGTTCAGAATATTGGTGACGCGCTGGTTAACGCTCTCCAAACCCTGCATGGCGGCCGGATCTGTGGATGCTTCGGCGAGGGCAACCAGGTCCTCCTGGCCGGCCTCTAACTCTTCTACGGCCCGGCCCACTTCGGCCGTAAATAGCTCCGAATCCTGTACGGGCAAATACTGGCTGACGGCCGCATAGAGGTGCATGGTGTGGAAGCGAACTTCCGAAACGACTTCAACGCGGTCATTGGCCGTCTCCAGCGTCTCAACCGCCCGCAACAAACGACTCACCTGCCACAACACGAGGACGCCGGCAACGGCAACCAGCAAAACGGAAACCAGATTTGACATAAAGATGCGGTTGCGGATGCGACCTCGCGGTCGGCGGGCCGTCATGACCGTCGCTTCTTCCTGATTATTCACTTAGACCCTCCATTCCTTCGAGGAGTTGTGGCATGTACCATATCTGTTCATCCGTAGCGACTTCGCCGTCTTCCAGGTAGACAGAGCCATCCTGGTAGCGCAGCGGCCCCTGGAAAAGCCGAACCGTTCCATCGGCAAGGTTGCCGATAAAGGTGTCGAGTCGGGCCGATTGTTCATCGGTCAGGCCAGGGCCTTTCTCATAACCGATGGGGCTGCTGTCAGGATCGTTGAAGTTGTCCCAATCGGGTTCCACCCACTCCCACTCCGACTCCCAATCGCCCTGGCGCACGTTCTGCACGAATTCGACGTAGCCCGGCCCCCAATTGAAGTAGGGAACGCCGAGGCAAATGTCCGGCGCTTCGTCGCAGGCCGCCTCGTAATCGTACGGAACGGCCCACACCGTCTCGCCGGCTGCCGCTCGCTCGGCCGTCACCTGGAGCGCTTCGGTGGTATCGATGCCCGAGATGACGACGTCGGCGCCGTCGTCGAACATCTGGTTCGTCACCTCTGTGGGGTCGGTGGTCACGCCGGGAATGTGGAACCAGAAGCCGATCCACTCCACGGTAAATTGCAGGTCGTCGGGATCCTGTTCCTGGAAAGTTTCGTAGCAGTGGCGGGCGCCCAGGTAGGCGGCGTTCGCCAGACGCCGCGTCTCGTCGTTGATCAGGGGTCCGACGTAGCCGATGCGGCCGGTGTCGGTCGCCAGGGCAGCCGCACAACCGGCGATCATCTTGCCGTAGAACATTCGCGGCATGTAATTGGTCAGATTGGAAGGCGCCTCGCCCTCGAGGACGTGGTCGCCGGTCGTGTGTACGAATCTGGTGTCCGGATGGTTCTCGGCAGCGACTAAGGTATCCGCGGCAAAATCGTCAGAGGTAATGAAGATCAGGTCCGCCCCTTCCTCTACCATGTCACTGACGGCCGTTTCTACCGTCGTGTCCGGCCGTGCGTCAGGATTGAGATTTTCCAAAACCACCATCTCGGTGCCGGGAACGTTCGCTTCCACGTACTCGCCCCCGCTATGGTGGGCCTCGCTCCAACCGTGGTCATCCCGCGGCCCGACGAGAATCATGCCGAAAACGGTCTCGTCGTCGGCGGTCGCTTCGGCCGTCGGCTCGGGCGTGGCGACCGGTTCCGGGCTGCACGCGGCCAAAATGGCGGCCACAAGGGCAAAGAAAAGCAAATAGCGCAGTGTTAGGTATCTTGGCTTAGACATTACGACTCCCTCTCGTGATCTCCATTCGAATCATGTAGCCGCGCACGGCTCAATTGCACACTGGCGCTCTCCACAGCGAACGCCTGTCCCAGTTCCTGCGCGGCGACGCGCAAGACCTCTTCTACCGTCAACGCGCGCTGGATCTTTTGCCCGATGGCGCTGACCATCGTCGCCCGCTCTGCGCGCTCGCGCGTCGCTTCTACCAGGCGCGCATTCTCGAGAGCAACGGCGACCTGGCTGGCAATAAGCTCCACCAGTTCGGCGTCGCTTTGGCCCAGACCGTCGACGACGTCGTGCTGAACGTCGATGACGCCCAACACCTCGTCGCCGGCGATAATGGGCACGGCGACCTCAGCTTTCGTTTCCGGCAGGAGGGGGTTAGATAGCCACCCGGGAGCTTGCGCCACGTCCGGTTCGAGGACGACTTCCCGGTTGACCGCCGCCCGGCCGACCAGGCCCTGGCCGAGTTTCAATTGATGGTTGCGAGCGAGCATCTCCCGCGCCGCTGCGCCCGTACCGCCCGCCATAACCAATTTTTGCCGCTCTTCGTCTAGCAAATAGATGTGTACGTGATAATAACCAAAGGCGTCCTGTACCTGTTTCACGACTTCGGCAACCAGCTCCTGGCGATCCAGAATGGTCGACAGCCGGCGGCTGACTTCGACGCTGGTGCGCAAGGCCTTCGTTCGCTCCGCCACCCGCTCTTCCAATACCCCATAGTACCTCTGCAACCGCTCCGCCATCGTGTTAAAGCCGGCGGCCAGCTGCCCCAACTCATCGTTGCGGTCCAGGGTGACCCGCTCGTCCAGCTGGCCGGCTGCGAGTTTCTCCGCGCCCTCTGTCAATTCCTCGACCGGCCGGAGGACGCTGCTCGTGATAACGCTCCCCAAAAGAAAAGCGGCCAGCAGGGCGACGACGATGAGGGCAATCCAACTACGTTCCGTCAGGGTTTGGACTTCCTGGGTCTCGGCAAGCGCCGCGCGCACGTCGCGCTCGGTAGTGTTGGAAATAGCAGACAGGTTCTGGTCAAAGCGGTGCTGGGCCGACGCCAGTTCGTCCTGGCGCAGCGCCGTGGCATCTTCCCACTGTTCGGCCAGCGCGTGGGTGAGGATCTCCTCGGTGGTACGGTTTAACTGCTCCGACCAGGAACGCAGGCGGCCGATAATTAACTCGTTCTCGCCAGTGCTGGACCCTCCTCGTGCGGAGACGGCCGCCTCCAGGTTGTTCAGCTCGGCGTTAAAGGCGCGCAACTCGACCCGCACCTCTTCCAGCCGCTCGCGGCTCGTTTCCTGGCTGAGCAAAAGACCGTCGACGGCGATGGTAACGCCGGCCCACTCCTGTTCGACGCCGGCTATGCTCTCAAGCTGGAGCAGGTTTAGATGTGTCTGAGACAGGGCGGCGGCCGACGTATCGGCAAAATAGAGACCCAGACCGCCGCTCAGCAGCACGAGCAACGCCATCAGCACAAGGGTCGCTCCAATTCGCTGCCCGACAGAAAGATTGAGTTGTATTCTTTCTTTCAGCTTTTGCATCCTTTCCTCCAGCCGTCTCTTCTAATCTCGAACGGGCTTATCATCGGTGGGTCACACCCCCGTTTCGGCCGCCGTCTGGGGCGTCGAACGGCCATTGCCCGGGTCTAATTTCACGTAAGTGGGAGAGCCGTCCAGCGCCCGGCCCAACTCTCGAACGGCCACCTGGACCGCCTGCTCGACGCTGGTCGTGTCCTGGATTTTCTGGTTGATGAGGTTGAGCAAGACCTCTTGTTGAGCGCGGCGCTGCGCCTGTTCGTAAAGATCGGCGTTCTGCAGGGCAACGGCCACCTGGTTGACGATGGCCTTTAGCAACTCGACGTCTTCGTCGGTCAGGCGGCCGGCGGTGTCGTCCTGGACGTCGAGGACGCCCAACACGCGATCGCCGCGCACGATGGGCACGGCCGCCTCGGTCGCCGTATCGGGTAGCAATGGGTTAGGCAACCAGCCGGGGTCCTGAGAAACGTCCGGCACCAGAACGGGCAACTTCCTTTCGGCCGCCCGGCCGACCAGGCCACGGCCGACGGCAATGCGATGTCCCTGCTCAAGCATCCTTTGCGCCGGTTCCCCAGTGCCGCCGGCAAGCACCAGCTCGGCGCCGTTCTCATCGAGCAAGTAAATGTGCACGTGATAGTAATCAAACGACCGCTGCAACTGGTTGACGATTTCCGAGATCAACTCATCCTTGTCGAGAATGGTAGACAGACGACGGCTGACGTCGGCGCTCAGCTGCAGGGCGCGAGTACGCGAAGCGACGCGGGCCTCCAGCTCCTCGTTAAGCGCTTCAAGCTGCTCGTTCGCTTTCTCTGACTCGGCCTCGCTCCGGCGGGCGCGCTGGAGGGCGTCGTTCAGATTGCGCACGGCGAAAGCAAGCAAGGCGCCGATCAAGACCAGCGTGGCGCCACTACTCACGACGTCGTCGATTCCCACCTGATCGGGATCGTAGGTCACCAGGCCAAGGGTCTCTGCGTAGTAGACGCCGGCGACGGCGGCAACCGTCGCCGCCGTGAAGAACGCAATAGAGAGGCGATCGTTGAGCAACAAGCCGGCGATGACGATGACAAAGGCGAGAACAATGGTGGTCGTGTCCCGGATCCCGTTGAAGGCGTAGATGGTATAGGTCACCGCCACCAGCAGCCCCAGCGAAGCAAACCAGCTGGCCAACACGAGCTGACCGCGGCGCAGTAAGACCTGTAGGGCGAGCATGAGGGCGGACACGCTGAGGCCGATTATCGACGTCAGGTTCAGGAGCGGCTGCCCTTCGATGACGGTGATAGACAGGGTGATCACAGGCGCGAAGATGGCAATGGACCACAACAGGACGTTCAGCAATCGGGCACGATCTCTCTCGTCCTCTGCGAAAATGGGAGGCACTGCCAATATTTGACTGATTCGCTCAAGCATAACGCTAATCCTCAGAAGATACGCAAATTAACTTACCGCACTGGGGCACTCTCAGTATAAGTATAGATTTGTCGACCAGCCGTGAACGAGGCGTGATTATAAAGGGGTCCGTGACCAATTTCCTATCCCACTTCCGGTGGATCGATAGGAGCAGGGTACCAAAATGGGCCGAGACGCTGCCCCAGACCGATGGTTGGGCCGTCCTCCCAGAGGTCGCGATGGTTAAGAGCCTGCTCTGCCCGGCCGCCCTTATCCTCCTGCCAGGTTGCTCTCAAGTAGGCGTAGTCGTAAAGAATGTGACGAAACTGTCGCTGGCTTAACTCGTAACTCGGCCGTTGGAGCCAGTAACAGTGCAGGCTACCGACCAACGGCGGCGGCAAGAGTGCAGGAGAAACCATTGGCTTGCCGAAGGAAAGAAAGAGTGAAGCAGGGGGAATATCCTCGCCGTACAGGGCGCGCACGACCTCCTCGCGGGTCTGTGCCTGAGCGTGGTAGGCGGCGTCCAGCAACCAACGCCAGGGTGCGTCCAAATCGGGAACGACGTACCACCACAGCGTGTGGCGGTAATGGTCGGGCGTGGCGCCCTCCAGCCGCCGGGCCGTCTCCTGAAGCGGCTGAATGCCGTCCGTTCCCAGTAGGCGCACGCGCCAGCCGAGATCGTCGTATTCGCGCAACGCTTCGGGGCCGGCCAATCCCCAATCGACCCAACTGATCAATTTCTCACGATAACCCTCTGTCACTTCTTCAAATTGGCTGTTGACGATGGCGAAGGTAAAGATGTGCTGAACGCCGTGCCGGAAAATCAGATCGAAGCACGACATCATCCGTTCGCGCGACCAGCGAGCGTAATCGTCACTTTGCGGGGAAACGCCGGCGAGGGCAGCGCCGCGACGCGTCCCACCGGCCGCAAAGATAAGCGTCGGCGGGGCGACCGCCCTGACCGTTTCCAGTGCGCTCTCTTGAAATTCCTCTAATGTGGGTTTGAGTTCGTCCATCCCTCTCGTTTGTCACCTCTCATTTATCGATCTTAAAGTAGCGACTATCGCCCCTGGTGTCAATGGGGCGGATCTCCTACCGCAGGGGGGTTTTCATTACCAATAGGACCTGCATCGCGAGGAAGGGTAGTCTATACTATAATACCGCTGGCTATTTTGGTAATGTGGGTCAAGAAGCCCCCATTTCTCGTTTTCTATTGGGAAGAGTTATGACATCGATGAACTTCACCGAACTCCTGGGGGAGGGCACCGGACGGACCACACCGAATGCTTACAACAGTGCGTGGGTAGCTCGTGTACCATCGGCAACGGACGTCAACCAACCGGCCTGGCCCCAGGCGTTGGCGTTCTTACGCCGGAACCAGTTGAAGGACGGCGGCTGGGGGGAGTGCTACAGTTACTACGCGCACGAGCGCACCATCTCCACCCTGGCCGCGCTGCTCGCTCTCCTGGAATGGGGCGAGTCGCCGGCGAGTCAGCGCATCCAGCGAGGAGTGGCCGCCCTTTACCAGTACGCGACGGATCTGCCCACGGAGCCGCACGAGCCGATCGGTTTTGAACTGCTCTTGCCCCGCATCGGTGTGGCGGTGGAAAGCTTCGACATCGATTTACCCCGCTGGCCGGGCGTGGAGCGTATGGCGAAGCAGAAGGCGGCCCTAATCGGCCAGCTCGTCCCCGATTATGACGCGCCCCGCTCCTGGTGGTTTAACATGGAGATGATGCTGCCTTACCAGCTTGAAAATCTCGACCAGCGGATCTTGACGCCACACGGTTCAATTGCCATCTCCCCGGCCGCCACGGCCGCCTATTTGCGCGCCCTGCGGCTGAAAGGGAAAGACTCTCCGCGGGCGGCCGCCTTCCTCAACCGGGTGCTGGCCTTCAGCGGCGGCGGCGCCGGCGTCTGCTACCCCATCGAAGGGTTTGAAGTCATCTGGACGCTGGACAATTACCGCCGGGCCGGCGTGGAACCGAACCGCTCGGCCCTTGCGCCCCTGATCCGCTGGCTCGCCGATTACTGGGAGAGTTCCGACAACGGCGTCTCCCATAGCCGCGTGTTCCCGGTCCCCGACGGCGACGACACGGCCGTCGCCTACAAAGTCTTATGCTGGGCCGGCCAAAACCCCTCCGACAAACCGTTAATGCGTTTCTGGAACGAGGAGCGCCACCACTTCCTGACTTATCTCGACGAAAGGACGCCGTCGGTCTCGGCGGCCGTTCACGCGCTGAGCGCTTTTCGGCACGACGAGACGAACCCCGTCCACCGGGAAATCGCCGCGGACCTGACTTCGTGGTTGGGCGAACAGATGGAAGAGGCGGGCGCCCTCTACGATAAGTGGCACTGGTCGCCGCTGTATGCGACGACGCGGGTCGTTCCCCCTCTCGTCGGCTGGGACGACGATCTGGCCAGGCAGTGCATGGCGTTCGTCCTCGAGGAACAACGTGAGGATGGGGGCTGGGGAAACAGCGAGCGTTCTAACCTGGAGGAGACGAGTATGGCCATCCTCAGCCTGGTTGCGGCAAACCGGGGTGGCTTACTCGAGAGTGACCGCCCGCTGCGGCGGGCGGCCGCCTACATGAAGGAACAGGCCAGTGCGGAACCAACCGAACAGTTGTGGATCGGCAAAGCTCTTTACCGGCCGATCGGCGTCGTGGATTCGCTCCTGAGCGCGGCCCGGGCGGCTCTCGAAATCGAAGGGTTGGATCACGGCCGGCCGCAGCACTCGCTTCGGAGCACGAGCCGGTAAGCCACAGAGGGACGCGTCCTACCCACCCTCTATTGACAAGATCTGCGACAGGGGGGAAAGGTCGCGCACGACGCCGTCATCTAACCGGTCTCGCGGCTGCTGCCGGTCGACGAGAAACGCCCTCATGCCCAGGGCCCGCGCCCCCTCGACGTGCGCCCGCTTGTTGTCGAAGAAGAGGGTTTCCTCGGGCCGGGCTTCCAGACGCCGTAAGACGTAATGGTACGCTTCGGGATCAGGTTTGGCGCTGCCGATGACGGGAGCGGCCGCCGTGACGTCGACCAGGTGAGCCAGCCCCACCGCCTCCAGCGAGGCGTCAATGCTGGCGAGGCTAAAATTGGAAAGAACGCCCACCTGCAAGTTGTGTTCGCGCGCCTTCTCCAGAGCCGGCCGCGCGTCGGGATAAGGATATAGGATGCTCGTGTAGTTGAACTGCTCCAGTTTGCGCTGAACGGCCGGCTCCAGGTCTAGCCTCTCGGCCACAAAGCGCCAGACGCCATCCCAGAAGCGCTGCTCCTCGGCCAGCGTGGTCGGGAAACCGGCCCGCCGCCCCCACTCCCGCCACAGTTCGATCAGTTCCTCCAACGAAACAGAAATTAACGGCTCGAAAAATGCTGCGGCCGCCCCCAGATCAAAATCGAGGAGAACGCCATCGCGATCAAAGATTACGGCGCGATAGGTCATCTTTCTCCAGGCCGCCGGACGTCGCTGCCATAGATCTGCCGGTGGTTCACTTCCATCAGGCGCTGGAAATCGTACGGCGCCTTCATCGACGGTTGTCCCCGGACCTCGAGCATGGCAAAGGCAAACAGTTGGCCGGGCACGACGTAAGTCAGCGGCGTTAACGCTTCCGAGAACGTTTCTGGGCGCCGGACGAAGATGGGCAGAGCATGATCCGCCACGCCGATGATTTCCTCGTCCTCGGCGTCGCAGATGGCGACGACGGTGGCGCCCACCTGCTGGCTCCCCGCTATCTGCTCTAGCGCTCGATCGCGGCTGTCACCGGGGGGAACCACGACGAAAATGGGCGGCCCGTCCGGCCGCGTGAAGAAGAATTGCTGGTGCGCCCACTCCTCCAGTTGCTGGGGGACGCCGTTCAGGTGAGGCTGCTCGAACAATTTGGCTGCCGAGAGGAGGGCGGTGGCATAGCTCGGACCGCTTCCCAAAAAGAGAAAGGTGTCGTGGTCGCGAAACGTCCGGGCGAGGCGGGATACGGGATCCCGCAGCCGGTCGGCCGTGGTGGTCACGTCGTCGATGGAAGCGGCGATACGCGCCCTTAGTTGCTCGGCCTCGGCGGCCGTCAGCCGGCCGCGCAACACGGCCAGCCGCAGCCCGACGAGGTAGAGGATGAGCACACTGGCATAATATGCGCCGAGACCGAGCATCAGCAGTTGGAAGCTTCCGCCGATGCCGATGGTTTGCGCCAATCGCTGTGCCGCGCCCGGCTCCGACAAATCCCAGATGTCGCCGGACAATGCGCCGTCGCTGACGGCCGTCTCCAGGTTGGCCAGCGTCGCGCGGACGTTGGGTAGACTGCCGAGGATGGCGGCGTCCGCTTCCTGCGCCAGCGGCCGGTCTGCGTAAGCCGTCGCCGCAATCGTCGTGGCGCCCCGCCGCCGGCTCTGTATCGCCGCCTCCACCGTGCGCGATACACGCCCGCTGTTGGAGATGACGATCACCAGCGCATCGTCGGAGAGGGCGTAGGGCGCGACGTAACGCGAAAACTCCATCCCCTCCACAGGTTCGACCGGTAGACCAACGTATCTGTCGTAAAAGAGGCGGGCGGCTATCGCTGCGAAGTAGGAATCGCCGCAGCCTGTAAGATAAATGCGGCTCACACGCCGGGCGAGTTCAGGCGTTATCGTCTCTTCAACCTGCGCGTCGACCCCGGCGATCAGTTCTCGGAACCGCTGCCCCGTATCGTGCAAGTCGTCTGACATCGTCTCCATCGTCATGTGGGCCCTTCAGCGTACAACAGGAGTCGTCGTACTTCGGATGATACGTTATACTCCGCTGGTGATCAAACGATCTCGGCAACTTGCCAGGAAAAACGAAATGCCGTGGCGTTGAGTAACCAGGTTCCCGAGCGCTTTTGGAATTGCCTGATTTCCAACTGGGCATCACGTCGATTCTGTCCCCCTATTTACATGGAGGGCCAGTTAGGGGTAGAATGACCCTGTGCCACTTGATCATCAAAGTATTGAGGAGGCCTTTTACTATGTGGCGAAGAAAATGGTTATTTGCCCTGATTACCATCCTCAGCACACTCCTTGTAGGCCTTGCCGTCCTGCCCGGCGCGATCGCTACAGCGGCGCCGGCTTCCCCCGCCACACCGGCCGAGCCATCGGTCCCCGATGAATGTCGCCCGGCGAAAATCATCACCGGTCTGCGCAATGAGCGCCAGCTAGAAGCCTTTGGCCTCCACCGGGACGTTTTCGGCTCGGGAACGCTCACCTTTGAGCGGGAAGGCAGGCACCGGTATGCTTCGCTGAATCTGGCGCAGGACCTCAGCGGAGACCCGGTCTCTGCGCGCATCACCGAGGTTGACACGTCGCTGTCCCCGGAAGAACGGACGAAGTGCTGGCACCCGACGGAGAAGGAAAGAATCTTCGCCAAATATACCATCCGCTTTGGGCAGGCTGAGCGGCCGCCGGGGCTGACGGAGAACGTGGTGCTGTGGAACGCTCCCTTTGGCGAAGCGACGCAGTTGCCGATGACGGCTATCGGCGTTTCTCGAAGCGAGAATTTTCCCGGTTACGTGGCGACGGTTGCCCAGGACGTCATCTTTTTGCCGGAGTTTTCGGGCCTGATCCACGTCGCGCCGATGCCGCCGTGGCTGGATCCGACGGCGTGGCACACGGTGCTCGTGCAACTGACGGAGCAAACGGCGACCATCTCTGTCGTGCAGGGTCAGCAGCGGGCGACCGTCCTCTCGGTCGATTTACCGGCCCCGCTGGAAGCGCTGGCTTTTGAGGCATCAGTAGACAACGAGGTCTTTCCGGGCTTCTATGTCCCCGTTTCAGAGGCGGACACCATCGACGTGGCCGCGCTGGCCATTCGCCGCTTCCCGAAACGCGGGAGTCGTTAAAGGGCTCGGCGGCCCGCGGTCATTCCGCGAGGGCGTCTAATTTTTCAGAGAGCAACCGGTTGACGAGCTGGGGGTTGGCCTTTCCGCGCGTGGCACGCATCACCTGACCCACGAACCAGCCGCGGATCTGCTCCTTGCCGCCAAGATAGGTCTCAACCTGCTCCGGATTCTCGGCGAGCACGTCGTCTATGATGACGGCCAGGGCAGCCTCGTCGGAGATCTGGGATAGCCCCTTCTCTTCCACGATGGCCGGCGCGGAGCGACCGCCCTCAAACATCTCCACCAGGACGTCTTTGGCCGTGTTGTGGCTGATAACGTCTTCTTCTACGAGGTCGAGCAACTCGACCAACATAGCCGGCGTCACCCGGATCTCGGAAATAGATTGCCCGCTTTCGTTCATCAGGGCGAAGAGATTGTTGATCAGCCAGTTGGCGACGGCCTTCGGCTCGCCGCCGGCCGCCACAGCTTCCTCAAACCACTCGGCCACCGGCCGCTCCTCGGCCAGCACGGCCGCATCATATGGGGAGAGGGCAAAGTCCTCCACGTAGCGGGCGATCTTGGCGGCGGGGAGTTCCGGCAGGCCGGCGCCCACGCGCTCTACCCAGGCGTCTTCAATCTTTAGCGGCGGCAGATCCGGCTCCGCAAAGTAGCGATAATCCTCCGCCTCTTCCTTGCCCCGCTGGGCAAAGGTTTCGCGACGCTCCTCGTGCCAGCCCCGCGTCTCCTGTACCACGGCGTCGCCCGCGTCCAGAACGGCCGCCTGGCGCTCGATCTCATAGGCGGTGGCCGCCGCCAGCGCGCGGAAACTGTTCAGGTTCTTCACTTCGGTACGGGTGCCCAGCCCGGTGCTGCCGGCCGGGCGAAGGCTGATGTTAGGCTCCACGCGCAGCACGCCCTTCTCCAGGTCGCCCGCGTTAACCTCCAGATAACGTAACAGCTGGCGCAGGCGGGTCGCGTAGGCGTGGACCTCGTCGGCCGAATGCAGGTCAGGCTCGGAAACGATCTCCAGCAGGGGCACGCCCGAACGGTTATAATCGACCAGCGTGCCCAGCTCCTCCAGGTGCGTCAGCTTGCCCGTGTCCTCCTCCATGTGTACGCGACGAATACCCACCCGCTTCGTCTCGCCCGATTCCAGCGGGATCGCCAGCCAGCCGTGGCGCGCCAGGGGCAGCTCATACTGGCTGATCTGGTACCCCTTGGGCAGGTCGGGATAGAAGTAATTTTTGCGGGCGAAGATGTTGTGCTCCTGGATCTCGCAGTTGAGGGCCAGGGCGACGCGGAGGGCAAACTCGACGGCGCGCCGGTTGATGACGGGCAACATCCCCGGCATCCCCAGGCAAACGGGACAGACGGCTGTGTTGGGCGGCGCCTCGACACTGTCCACGACGCGGCAGCCACAAAACATCTTGGAATCTGTCATCAACTCGGCGTGGACTTCCAGGCCGATCACCGGTTCATAGCGGGTCATATCGTCATCCGTGGCGGCGCATGAACTGTTCGATGCGGTTCAGCGCCTCTTCGATCTCTTCGTAAGCGGTCGCGTAGGAGGCGCGCACGAAGCCGGCGCCACTTTCGCCAAAGGCGTCGCCGGGGACGACGGCCACCTCTTCCTCTTCCAGCAGGCGCATGGCGAAATCGTCGCTGCTCATGCCGCTGCGGCGGACAGAGGGGAAAGCGTAAAAGGCGCCGCGCGGCTCGAAGCAATCCATGCCCAGCGTGTTGAATCCATCCACGATGAGGCGACGGCGGCGGTCATATTCGCGCCGCATCTCTTCGACGTGGGGCAGGCCGTCCTCGAGGGCGACGACGGCCGCGGCCTGGGCCGTGGTCGGCGCTGACATGATGGTGTACTGGTGCACCTTGCGCATGGCGGCCAGCAGGTCGGCCGGCGCGCAGGCGTAGCCGATGCGCCAGCCGGTCATGGCGTAATCCTTGCTGAAGCCGCCCAGCAGGACGGCGCGGTCGCGGGCGCCGCTGAGGGCGGGCACGCAAACGTGGTCCACCCCGTAGACGAGCTGATCGTAGATCTCATCGGAGATGAGCAACAGGTCGTGCTCCTCGGCCACGCCCACGATCTCTTCCATGACGTCCTGGGTCATGACAGCGCCGGTCGGATTGTTGGGATAGCCGACGAGGATGGCCTTGGTCCGGTCGGTGACGTTGGCGGCGATGACATCGGCCGTCACACGAAAGTCGTTCTCCACGTAGGTGGGAACCATGACGGGCACGCCGCCGGCAAAGGTCACCTCCGGCGCGTAGGAGACGAAACAAGGCTCGGGAATGATCACCTCGTCACCGGGATTGACGACGGCCGTCATCGCCAGATAGAGCGCTTCGCTCACGCCGACGGTGATCAAGATTTCGCTTTCGGGAGCGTACTCGACGCCGTAAAGCTGCTTCAGATGCCGGCTCAGGGCCGTCCGCAGTTCAATGGTGCCGCTGTTGGACGTGTATTGCGTTTCTCCTCGCCGCAGGGAGTCGATGCCCGCCTGTAAGATAGGCGTCGGCGTCACAAAATCCGGTTCGCCGATGCCCAGAGAGATGACGTCGTCCATCGTGGCGGCGATGTCGAAGAATTTGCGAATGCCCGAGGGCGGCGTCTGCGCTACCTTGTCAGATATAAATCGACGCATGGCTATCTCCTATCTCCCATATCTGCTGAGTTAGTTTACCGGAAACTCATGCCAACGAAACGACCCATTTTCGCGTGACGTTCGTGCATCCACAGTCGTTTCCGGGAAACTGAGCAGCTACGACTGCCAATCAATCTATTTCTACAATCGAGTTGTCGCCCACAAAGAGGCTCTTGGCGCGGCCGGAGACTTCAGCTTCCTCGCCGACGAGGGCGCCGTCCAGGACGCTGTTCTCAATCTTTGCCCCGCGATCGACGATGCTATTGCGGATCACGGCGTGGCGGATGGTGACGTCACGGTCAATGCTCGCGTAGGGACCGATGACGGCGCCCTCAATTGTGGCGTCAGGATGAATGTAAACGGGCGGCAGGACGGTAAAATCCTCGGCGTAGCTGCGTTCAATCGCCTCGGGCGAGCTGTAGCCCACGGAAAGAAGGCGCGCGTTGGTCTCCAGAATGTTGTGAGGCTGGCCGGCGTCGGACCACTGCATGATCTCCTTGGTGGCCAGCCGCGCCCCCTCCTCCAGCATCAGTTCGTAGGCGTCGGCCATGAAATACTCGCCCAGCGTCTGCCGCTCATCCGCCATCACCCGATCGACGGTCTCGAAGAGCCGACGGCCGCTGCGAAACCAGGTGACGCCGGCGACGGCGAGGTCATGCTCGTCGGTTTCCGGCTTCTCAATAAACTCGGTCACGTAGCCTTCGTCGTCGAGGGCGACGACGCCAAAACTGGACGGATCGTCCACCGCCTGTACCATGAGCACGGCGTCGGCGTCCATCTCGTCGCCGCGCTCGGGCAGCCCGGCAAAGTCAGCCTCGATGACGCCATCGCCAAACGTCACCACGACGTCTTTGTCGTCCTGTAGATAATCTTTGCACAGCCACACAGCGTGCGCCTGTCCCAGCGCTTCCTCCTGGACGACGAAGTGGCTGTCCAGTTGCGGGTACTTATGGCGCACCCACGCCTCGATCTGATCACCCTTGTAGCCCACGACGAAAATGACCTCTTCAGTCGTTATCTCGCTCATCAGGTCCAGGATGTGGCCGAGGACGGTTTTGCCCGCAACGTTGAGCAACGGTTTTGGGCGGCTCCAGGTGTGCGGGCGCATGCGGGTTCCGTAGCCGCCAAGCAGTATGATGACTTTCATCTTTCTCTCCAGAATGCGAGGGGGTGTCGTGCGCCAGGAACGCTGGCGGACGTTACAAATCCTCGATCCTTTGACGTTCTTCGATCTCTGGTTGCGCTTTGTGCCACGCCGTCGCCTGTTCGTAGGCGTAGGCGGCGTTGAGAATGGTCGCCTCTTCCAGCGTGTCGCCGATTAACTGGAGGCCAATCGGCAGGCCCTCGCCGTCGAATCCGCAGGGTACAGAGAGACCACAACCGGCGCTGAGGTTGACAGGCACGGTCAAAATGTCGGCCATGTACATGCTCAACGGATCGGCCGTGCGCTCGTCGCGCTTAAAGGCGACGGTGGGGCTGGTCGGCGCGGCGATCACGTCCACGGTTTTGAACGCTTCACGGAAGTCGTTGGCGACCAACGTGCGCGCCTTGCGAGCGCGTTCGTAAAAGGCCTCGTAATAGCCGGCGCTGAGCGCGTAGGTGCCGAGCATGATGCGCCGTTTGACTTCCGGCCCGAAGAGGGCGCGCGTCTTTTTAACGGTGTCGATGACGTCTTCGCCTTCGATGCGCGGGCCAAAGCGCACGCCGTCGTAGCGCGCCAGGTTGGCGCTGGCTTCGGCCGGGGCGATGAGGTAATAGGCGGGCAGCGCGTAGCGCATGTGGGGCAGGCTAACCTCCACGACGTCGGCGCCGAGGGCGGCCAGTTGCTCGATGGCTGCACGGACGGCCGCGGCCACCGGGCGCTCGATCCCTTCGGCGAAAAACTCGCGCGGGACGCCAACCCGCAGGCCGGCGACGTCGCCGGTGAGAGCGGCTTCATAATCGGGCACGGGCGTGTCGATGGACGTGCTGTCTCGTGGATCGTAGCCGGCCGTTGCCTGGAAGAGAACGGTGCAGTCGGCCACGGTGCGGCCGAGAGAGCCGACCTGGTCCAGCGACGAAGCAAAGGCGATGACGCCCCAGCGCGACATGCGGCCGTAGGTGGGGCGCAAGCCGACGACGCCGCAGAAAGAGGCCGGCTGGCGCACGCTGCCGCCGGTATCGGTGCCCAGGGCGGCGTAGGCCATCCGGGCGGCCACGGCCGCGGCGCTGCCGCCGCTGCTGCCGCCCGGCACCCGCTCCGTGTCCCACGGGTTGCGGGTGGCCGCGTAGGCAGAGTTTTCGGTCGAGGATCCCATGGCGAATTCGTCGGTATTGGTCATCCCCAGGATGATGGCGCCCGCTTCCTTCAGGCGCTCCACCACGTGAGCATCGTATGGGGGGATGTATTTCTCGAGGATCTTGCTGCCGGCCGTCGTCTCCACCCCGCGGTTGCAGATCAGGTCCTTGACGGCGATGGGAACGCCCAGCAACGGACCGTCTTCTCCGCGGGCGCGGCGCGCGTCCGCCTCGGCCGCCTGTTCCAGCGCCATCTCGTCGCAAATCGTCAGATAGCTCTTGAGCCCGTTGTCTACGGCGGCGATCCGTTCCAGCATCGCCTCGGTGGCGGCGACGCTGGTCGTCTCGCCGTTACGCAGGGCCTCCCGCAATTCGGTCAGGGTCAGCGTCGTCAGGTCCACGGGAACCCTCTCCGGGTGGCCTTCGCGCCGAAGATTTGTCCGCGTCTACTCATCGTCGAGGACGGCCTGAATGAGAAATTGGTCGCGCGCCTTCTTGGGAGCGTTGAAGAGAACGTCTTCCACGGGCAGTGACGGCCGGGCCTCATCCTCCCGCAAGACGTTACGCCGGGCGACGGCGTGGGACGTCGGCGGCACGTCCTCCAGGTCCAGCTCGTTTAACAGTTCGACGTAGTCGAGCACGGAAGAAAGCTGCTCCTGATATTGCCGGACCTCCGCCGCCGTTAACTGCAAACGGGCGAGGTGAGCCACCTTCTTCACGTCTTCAATTGTCAGGGCCATAGGAATCTCCAGAGTGGGTAACGATCAAGGCCTCCCCGTCGCGCCTTCAGGTCACAACTTCTTCCGCCGCTTCGTCCGGCGAAGCCGCCTCGTCCCCGAACTCCTCGTAAAATGCTTCCTCGGTCCAGAAATTGTCAGGGTCGGTAAGGCGGTCGATGTAGAGAACGCCGTTCAGGTGGTCGATCTCGTGTTGGAAGATGCGCGCGTCCCAGTCGTAGAGGCGCAGGCGGATCTTCTTGCCGTGACGGTCCTGAGCGCGCACGCGAATGGCCTGGTGGCGGCTGACTTCGCCCAGGTAGCCGGGAATGGAGAGACATCCTTCGATGCCGTCCACCATCTCCCGGGACTCCCACACGATTTCGGGATTGGCGATGACGTACAGGTCACGCGTCCCTTCGATCTCCTCACCCTCTTCGTCGACGTCGGGCATCGTTTCAATGACGGCGACTTGCAGGGACTCTTCGACCTGCGGCGCAGCCAGGCCCACGCCGTTGGCGGCGCGCATCGTTTCGATCATGTCGTCAACGAGCCGTTGGAATGATTCGTCCTTGAAGTTGGTCACCGGCCGCCCTTTCTGGCGCAAGACCGGATTGTTAGGTTTTATGATTTCTAATACGGTCATCGTTTCTCTTCTGTTGGAATGTACCTTCACTGTCAGTTCACGGAGCGACCACCGGACGGCTCGACGAGCGATTCCAATAGATACGAAACCGCCTCGCAAGCAGCCCTGCGGTGCTACCGATCAGGCTTAAAGATTTCAGCTGTCAGGATCAATCAACCGGCGGCGTCCGCCGGGGAATGCGGCCCTGCTCCTGAGCCTGTTGGTAAACGTCGATCATGAGCGCCAGCTCCTTGCGCCTGCGCTCGCTTTCCCGACGTCGTTCTTCCCGGCGCAGTTGCTCCTGCCGCTCAAAAATGTCGCGCTGCACCTGGTTGGGATTGACCACGTTTTCAAATGTGATGTCGGCCGTGGCGCCGGCCGTCTCTATATAGACATTACCGTAGTTAAAGATGGTGGGCAACAATCCCGGCCGGTCAGAACTGATATTTTGAATGTTCTCTAACTCCGCCTGCTTGCGGCTTTCGCCCGTGCCAAAGGGGCTGCGGTCAATGTCGATGACGTATTCCTTCGTCAGCTGAAAGGCGTCGTTACGCCAATCCTCCACCTGCCACGTAAGCCACAAGAGGTCGAGGAGAACGGCCGCGAAGAGCACGCCGAGCACCATCCCGCTGCGAGAGCCAGGGAAAAAGTAGGTGAGAATGGCGTAGAAGAGGAAAAGGATGGAGCCGATCAGGAGCGGCCAGCGGCTCACCTCCAGCAGCACGAAGACGTGCTTGCGATAGGTCACGACGTCGCCTTCGACGACGCGATAACTGTAGCGGCGGAGCAGGCGGCCGAGGAAGGTGGTGCGACTCTTAGCCGCGTTCCTGGCGAAGGGCCGCGCGCCATCTTTCCGCCTCCCCTTCTCTTCTACAACCGGATTCCCCTCTACCATAGCTTCTTGCTCCTGCTCCTGGTCGATCCTTTCATAAGCAGGATCCGTCTGGAAATGTTGTTCCAACGAACGGCGCATCACGGCCTGCTCCTGGCTGGCATCCAGTTGTTTAATCTGTTGCGTGAGGCCAATGATCGTGTCGCGGGCCAGGCCGGGATCGGCCAGATAGTCAAAGCGCATCACGCCCTTTTGCGCGGCCGTTGTAATGCGCACGGCGCCCACGTTCAGCAAATTGGCGACCAGATTCGGTCTCTCAACTTCCACGCTCTGAACGCGATCGATGGGCAACTTCATGACTCGCGAACCGTACTTGGCCAGCGAGAGGCTGAATTCGTAATGCATCACGTGGCGGTTGGTGATGATGAAGTAATCGTTGGACCAGTCCAGCGCGAGGTAGGCGACGACCAGGAGGAAAGTCAGCAGCAGGAAGATGGGCACAACCAGGGACACTGTCGGATTGACGAGTTGCGGAAACGAGGCGCGCAAATAGTAATATGCACCCAGCAGAATGAGAAAGAGTAGGAAATAGGGAAGGATATTCAGGACGAGCAGCCACGGGCTGCGGCGCGTCGCGTACTCCACGAGCTCGTCCGGCGATAGGCCCACGCGCCGCGCGTAGCGGTGGCGGGTCGGGCCGATCTGGCTCTTCTGCGCCTCGCGCCACGCCTCTGTCGACAGGCCGGACTTGTACTCACCCTGGTCTGTGTACGCCGGCGCCAGGCGGGAGAGGGCTCCGGGAAAAGCCTGCAAAAATTCGAGGAAATCGTCCCGCTTGATGATCAACAGGCGACCCTCCTCCGTGGCCCGAATGGTCGCGTCGTGCGTGTGAGGAGTGAAGAGCCACACATCGTCGAAGTAGTCGCCTTTGCTATAGGCCTGTGAATGACGCACGGCGCCCCCCTCGCCCACCCGCTTGGCAAAGAGTCGGCCCTCTTTGACGATGTAGAATTCGTCGGCCGGATCGCGCTGGTAGGCGACGACGGCCCCCTCGTCAAAGCGATACTCCTCAGTGATGGACGCCAGGGCCTCCAGCTCCTCCGGAGTGAGGCTCTTAAAGATATCCAGATTGTCGAGATACGCTAACTTGTCAGTCACTGCTTCTTGCCCTTTCCTTGCCCCTGTTATTTTAACATAAGGAAAGGCCGCTGTGTAGAGGATGGTCATCGTAGACCCGGCGAAGCGGCTCAAGGCTTATCGTTTTCGCTGCTCAACGTGGCCGGATCGAAACTCCGTAAGCTCTCCGAAACAGGTTTGCCGCGGCCCGGCGCCTGCTGTAAGATGCACGGCGAACGTAGACGACGACCTGACAGGCGCCGTTCACCCAACGGCAGCCAGGAGTGCAAACAACCTGACCGTGGAGTTCTTCCAACGCCTATTCGGCGACCCCATCAGCCTGATCTTCACCCTCATCTCACTGGCCTACTTCGTCAGAGGGCTGGGCCTGGCGCGAGAAGGGTGGCGGCGGCGAGACGAACTGGGCCAGGAACCGCTGACGCCCTGGAAGAAGCAGTGGGCCGAGCGGGCCGCATTCTACGTGGCCGTGCCCCCCGGCGTCCTTATCCACGAGTTGGGTCACGCCGCGGCCGTATGGCTCTTCGGGGGCCGGGTCGCCGAGTTCGGCTTTGGCTTCTACTGGGGCTACGTGCTCCCGGCCGGTTCGTTCACGGCCCCTGAGGATTGGTTTATTAGCCTCGCCGGCACCCTGGGCACCCTCGTCTACGCGCTCGTTCTCTGGCTTATCCTGCGCCGCAGTAAGCACAGCCCCTGGCGCTACACCGGCCTGCGCACGTTGCGCTTCCACTTCTACTACGCCCTGGTCTATTATCCTGTCTTTACGCTGATCACGTTTATCGGCGACTGGCGCACCATCTATAATTTTGACGCTACGCCCGTGCTCAGCGGCGTCACCCTCGCCACCCACCTCTCGGCCCTCGGCGCGTTCTGGTGGACCGACCGGCAAGGGTGGTACGAGATGCCCACCTTTCGCTCGGCCGAAGAGCAGGCGGAACTATCAGACCTGCGGGAACAGGCCGCCCGCCTCCCCCACGATCACGGTTTGCAGCTGCGCCTGATTGACGCCCTGCGGCGGAGCGGGGCGCACAAGGAGGCGCAGGAGCAATTACGGGCCTTCCTGGCGGACAATCCCCACTCGGCCGAGGGGCACCTGATCATGGCAGCCCTGGAAAGCGAACAGAATCGGTTTAGCCCCAAGTCCGTTGAGAAACACGCAGAACGCGCTTTGCAACTGGGCCTGCCCGGCCCGACCAATGCCGCTTACGCCCACTCCCTTCTGGGGCAACATTATTTGCAACGGGAACGGGAAGAGGAAGCGATCCGCCAGCTGAACCAGGCGATTAACATGATTGAGAAAGCGGTAGGGCCGGCCGGCGAACCGGCTCCCCACCAACAAAACGTGGCCCACCTCTATTACCTGCGGGCCCTGGCCCACCGCCGCCAGGGGCGCTACGAAGCGGCTTACCAGGACGTCCAGAAAGCGATCGACCGGGCGGGCGGCGCCGGTCAGGCGCCAGACCTGTACGAGAACGAGCGGAAGACCATCGAACGCCAGGCAGAACGGCTATAAAAAAGGGCGCCCCCCGTCCCTGCACAACGGGGGGCACCTTGCAGAGGGGATGTTGCTTACGCCGCGGGTGACCGGGTCGCCCGCAAAGCGCTCATGACTGAGTTAACGGCGGCGCAGAAAGGCCGGTATGTCGAGGTTGTTCGGCGAGAACTTCGGCTGCACCGTTTCCTGTTCTTGTTGTGGCGAAGGGCTTTCCCGTCGCGGGGGCGGCTGGCGCTCGGCCCTCTCACCTGACGACCGGCCGTACTGCTCCTGTAACATCTGCCGGCGCGAGGGGAAAGAGCGCTCGAAGCCGGTGGCGATGACGGTAATCCGCACCTCGTCGCCCATCGCTTCGTCGATGACGGCGCCAAAAATGAGGTTGGCGTCTGGATGGGCTGTCTCGCGAATAATGGCCGCGGCCTGGTTGACCTCGTAAAGGCTCATGTCCGGGCCGCCGGTCACGTTGAAGAGGATGCCCTGCGCGCCGTCAATCGTCACGTCCAGCAGGCGGGAGCTAATGGCCTCCTCGGCCGCCAGCCGGGCGCGGTCGTCGCCCTCGCCGGTGCCCACGGCCATCAGAGCGGCTCCGCCCTGGGACATGATGGTGCGCACGTCGGCGAAGTCCAGGTTGATGAGGCCGGGCACGGTAATCAACTCGCTGATCCCCTGAATACCCTGGCGCAAGACGTCGTCAGCCATACGGAAGGACTCGGTCAGCGACATGCGCTTATCGGTGATTTCCAGCAGGCGATCGTTGGGAATGACAATGAGGGTGTCGACGTGCTCTTTGAGGTTGTTGATCCCCTCCTCGGCCGCCTTCGCCCGCTGCGTGCCTTCGAACATGAAGGGGCGGGTGACGACGCCAATGGTCAGGGCGCCCTCGTCGCGGGCCACCTTGGCAATGATCGGCGCGGCGCCGGTACCGGTGCCGCCGCCCATGCCGGCCGTGACGAAGACCATGTCAGAGCCTTTCAACACTTCGTGCAGCTCTTCCACAGATTCGGCCGCCGCCTTTTGGCCAACCTCCGGATCGCCGCCGGCGCCCAGGCCGCGCGTTGACTTTTCGCCAATGTGCACGCGGGTGGACGCGTCGGAGAGCAACAGCGCCTGTGAATCGGTGTTGACGGCAACGAAATCGACGCCGCTGACGTCGGCTTCGATCATGCGGTTGACGGCGTTACTGCCGCCCCCGCCGACCCCGACGACGCGGATACGGGCGAAGTTTTCCAGTTCCGGTGCTCTTTGCATGTGCCTAACCCTCTCCTTCTTACAGCAAAGTCGCCTTGTTGCCCGGCCGGGGATCATACCGGCTGGCAAACTGCTCCAAGGTCGCCTTCTCTACGAGCCACTTGTTGCCGAATTTGATGGCCGGCAACTTTCCCTGACGGATCAAACGCCGGACCGATTCCGGGTGGATGTGAAGTCGCTTGCTAACTTCGGTCACACCGGCATAATTTTCCAAAAGATCGTCTTTTGACATAATCTGAGCGGAAATGCGGGATAATACAACAAATTCACCTGTTGCAACAATACAACAAAACCTCAATCATGTCAAGCTTTCGCGCACTACGACAGGAAATCAGCCTATCGTATGTAGAATTAGCGGCGCGCGCAAACGGTCTACGGGCCGTTTCCCCCTTCTCGCACTGTCCTGCTCCTCCCAATTTGCCCTTCTGAAGAATCCGGTCATCAAGTTCCGCCGACGATACTTGATCTAGATCAAGGGCGGTCGCTCGCTCATCGGCTATGCTAAGGACACTGTTTAGCCTTTCTCCGGCGCGGCACCAGCGCCTGTGAAGCGAAGAAACGGGTAAATCAGAGGTAAGAGAACGATGGAGATCTGGATGCTCCTCATCGAAAAAGACGCGTACCGGTTTTGGCGATTGCGATGAACAGTGACCTCGCCGTCAGTTCCTGGTCGTGGCACGCCCCTTACTACGCGGGCGAGTGGTCGCTGCTTGACCAGCCGGCCGCCGCGGCAGCCCTCGGCATTTCCGCCATCGAGTGCAACGACTTTATGCTGCCGCCGCCCCGCTTCAGCCGGATCCGCCGGCCGTTGCTTTCCCTGCTCCCCGGCGCTCCGCCCGAACTGTGGCGCTACAGCCGCGCCACCCTTCGCGGCCTGCGAGACCGAGCCGAGGAGAAGGGCACGGCCGTCCTGGCCTGGACCATCAACAGCGACTTCACCGTACCCGCCCCCCACTGGCCGGCGCAGTGGCTCTATCTGCGCCGCGGACTGGCGGCGGCCCGCCTCTTACAGGCCCCCCTGCTGCGCGTCAACCTCGGCGGCGCGCCGGAAACGCCGGCCGGGCGCGATCCGCTGGTGATCCGCCGCCTGGCGAGTTTCGTGGCCCGTAGCCAGCGCCACTATCTGGGCGTCACGATTACGGTGGAAAACCATTGGGGCCTGAGCACGGACGTCGACCGCCACCTGCGCATCGTCGACGCCGTCGCCGGCCGTCTGGACCCGGAGCTCGGCCGGCGCTTTGGCTGCTGTTTCGATCCGGGCAACGTGCCGGACAGCGCGGACCGGCCGCGCTGGTGGCGCGAACTGGCTAACCGCGCCAACCATTACCACCTGAAGACGGTTGTCCCGGGCACAGCCGGCGAGGAAGACCATCTACCCCACACCGATCTCTTTTCCCTCCTGGACGAGGTCGGATACCGGGGGAAGGTCACGATTGAGTTTGCGGGCGACGGCGACCCGGCCGAGGGCGTACGCCGGAGCGCCCAACTGTCCTACATCCAGACGGAAAGAGAGGTAAGCGAATGACAGGCGTCCACGACATCTTTATGACTGAAGAGATGGTGACGACAGCGCTGAAGGAGGTCATTGACCCGGAACTCGGCGTCAACATCGTCGACCTGGGCCTCATCTACGACCTGGAGATAGAGGACGGCCACATCGGCGTGGTGATGACGTTGACCACGCCCGGCTGCCCCTTGCACGCCAGCTTCAAAAACGAGATCGAGTCGACGTTGTGGCGCACCTTTCCCGGTCTACAGGGCGTGTCGGTAGAGCTTGTATGGACGCCGCCGTGGACGCCGGAAAGGATTTCGCCGGAAGGACGAGCCGAACTCGGATTGGTTTGATTAACATAACGGAGATTATTTAACATGGAACAAAACGATATTCTGGATATTCGCCCCCTGCCACCGGCTAAACGCCACTCTCTCATCTTCGAGCGCTTTGAAGGGCTGGCGCCGGGCGAGAGCTTTGTACTGGTGAATGACCACGACCCCAAGCCCCTTTACTACCAGTTCCAGGCCGAGCGGACGGGACAGTTCACCTGGGAATATCTGGAGCAAGGTCCGGAGGCGTGGCGCGTGCGCATCGGCCGGCAAGATGGCGATTGAGCCCCGGCCGAAGATTGCGCGCGGCCGCCTGCCGTTGATGGCCCTGGCCGGTCTGTCCTTGCTGGTTGCCCTGTGGGCGGGGCTGGCGCGTCTGGGCTGGCAGTGGCCCGCCTCCGGGCTGTTGCCGGCCGGGCAGCACGGGGCCTTCATGGTCTCCGGCTTTCTGGGGACGCTCATCAGCCTGGAGCGGGCCGTGGCCCTGCGCCAGAACCAGCAGGCCGTCCGCCCTGGGATGGGGCAACCCACCTATGACACCCGCCTCTACTACCTGGCCCCGGCGCTGGCCGGTCTGGGGAGTCTGGCCCTCCTCTTCGGCCTGCCGCCTCCGGTAGGACGAGGGGCCATCACCCTGGGCGCGCTGGGCTTGACCCTGATCTTCGTCGTCATCTATCGCCTCCAACCGAACGCGGCCAACGTCACGATGGCCGCCGGGGCCGTCGCCTGGCTCGCCGGAAACGTGCTTTGGCTCGCCGGCCGGCCGCTATGGTACGCCATTCCCTGGTGGGCCGGCTTCCTCGTGCTGACCATCGTCGGCGAACGGCTGGAGCTGGCGCGCGTTCTC
>JAWVYQ010000039.1:0-25189 GCA_033722615.1 Promineifilaceae bacterium (SeqCode) | reverse complement strand
GGCCGCGTTGTCTCCGACCCCATCACCCTCTTCGACGCCTCGCCCATCGGCGATGGCGCGGCCGCCCTGCTGCTGGTGCCCGCCGAAAAGGCGCGCGCGGCCGTCCGCGTCATCGGCTCGGCCGTCTCCGTCGACACCCTGGCCATTCACGACCGCCGCGACCCGCTGTGGCTGGACGCGGCCGAGTCGTCCGCTGCGAAAGCTTTTGCCCAGGCAGGCATCGGGCCAGAGGAGGTAGACGTCTTTGAAGCGCACGACGCTTTCAGCATCATGGCCGCGCTGTCGCTGGAAGCGTGCGGCTTTGCCGAGCCCGGCGAGGGCGTGCGCCTGGCCCAGGATGGGGACATTCGGCCCGGCGGCCGCATTCCCATCAGCACCATGGGCGGCCTGAAGGCCCGCGGCCATCCGGTCGGCGCCACCGGCCTCTACCAGCTGGCCGAAGCCGTCCTACAACTACGGGGAGCGGCCGGCGAGGCGCAGATTGACGGCGCCCGCGTTGCGTTGACCCAGAACATCGGCGGCAGCGGGGCGACTATCGCCACCCACGTCCTGCACGCTGCAGATTAATCGCTACCTTCGAAGTCCAGCCGCCCAAATAGATCCAGTTGCCGCGCCACCGGCTCCTCCAGCTTGCTCACGCCCACGCCCAGCAGGCGCACCTTCTGGCCTGGCGGCCAATGTTCTTCCCAGATGGTCAGCGCCTGGTGGGCGATCGCCTCCGCCTCGTCCATCCCCACTTCCACCGTTCGCTGGCGGGTGAAGGTCGTGAAATCCGCCCAGCGAAACTTGACGAACACGGTGTGGGCGATCAGCCCTTGTTTCTGCAGAGAAACGGCGACCCCCTCAGACATCGACTGTAGCTTCTCACGCAAAAAAACCGGGTCGTCCACGTCCTCGTTGAACGTCCGCTCCTGGCTGATCGATTTAGGCGGCCCCCGTTCCGCTTCCACCGGCCGCGAATCCTCACCTCGCGCCCGCCGTTGCAGGCTCGCGCCCTGGTCGCCGAATTCCAGCTCCAAAGCCACCGGATCGGCCGCCGCCAGCTCCCCACACGTGCTGATGCCCATCAACGCCAGCCGCTCCGCCGTCCGCGGACCAATGCCCCAGATAACGCGCACCGACAACGCCTCCAGGAAACCCGCTTCTTCTCCCGGCCGGACCACAGTGCACCCTTCCGGCTTGTCGTGGTCAGAGGCCACTTTGGCCACCAGTTTGTTTTGCGCCAGGCCGACAGAGGTGGGCAGGCCCGTTTCCGCCTGCACCCGTTCACGAATGACCTGGGCCAGATCGGCCGGATCCCCATGGTCGCTCACGTCGACGTAAGCCTCGTCCACGCTTAATTGCTCCACCGGCCCGTAGTCGCGCAGGATGGCCATCACCTCTCGCGAACAGGCGCGGATGCGCGACCAATCCCGGCCGACAAACTTAATCTGAGGGCAGAGGCGGAGCGCCCTGGCTGCCGGCATCGCCGAACGCACGCCAAAACGGCGCGCCTCATAGCTGGCAGAAGCGACCACACCCCGCCCTTCCGGCCGGCCGCCCACCGCCAGCGGAACCCCCTCGTCCTCCGGATGATCCAGCAGGTGAACGTTGACGAAGAAGGCGTCCATGTCCAGGTGCAGAACTGCTCGTTCCCAGACCGCCGCTTCCCTCTGGTCCGCCGTCATCTACCAATCCTTCGCCGTGCTCCGCCTGGCCTAAACCTCTTCGGCAAACTCGCGGAGCGCCCGAATATTCTGTGTCGGCGTGTTGGTCATGATCACGCAGCCGGTACCCAGCAGCAGGCGGCGCCCCCCCGTTTGCTCGACGGCGTCGCGCGCCTCATCCAGAACGTCCACCGGCGTGCCCGTGTGCATCGTATCCCGGGAGACGCCCCCGCTGAGCACGCCGGAAAATTGTTCCATGCCCTCTTGTAGAGTGACGCTGCTGTCCCGGTCGTGCCAGTTAAGCAGCGGCGCGTCGTAATCGGCCACGAGGTCGAAGATGATGTCGTCGTCGCCGTGGAGGTGTATCATGTTGAGCCAGAGATTGCTCGCCGCCGACAAAATCTCCTCGTCGTAGGGCTGACCAAACGTCTTGTATTCCGTCGGGCTCATCAGCCGGTAGCGCGCGTGCTGGATGGCGTAAAAAATGCCGCTGACGCCGGCCGCTTCGGCCGCTTCGACATACCGCAGAACCGATTCCGTGATCGTCTCCAGCCCTTGCAAGAAGGCGTCCGGGTGGCTGCGCATGTGGGCCAGGGCTCGCTCCGTACCCGCCAGATTCTTGGCCTGGGCCAGCGGAGAGAAGATCGTAGCCAGTAGGGGGACCTGCTCTCCCCACGCCTCTCGTAGCAGTTTCAGCGCTTTGATCTGCGTTGCCAGCATTCCCTTCGTCGGGTCCAGTGGCTTCAACGTCGACCACTCCTCCGGCCGCGTCACGACGCGCTTCGTATATTCTCGGGTACCTTCTTCGCCCCCACGCCAACGGTCCTCGATGCCCCAATCAACCAGGCAGTAGCTGCTTGCCGGCGACACCTTCACCAGGTCCCAATCATAATCCTGTTGCCACTTCGTGTGGGCCATCGCCAGCGCTTCTGCATCCTGATCGTCCCCCGGCCAGTGACGCCAGAGGGCGACCGGCGTCCGGTCCGTCGGTTCGCCCGCCATAGTCGCTTCCAGCCGTTTTCGTTTCGTCCAATCAGCCATGTATCGGTTTGCCTCCTAAAAATGATGGTCGAAGCAACTTTATCTGAAGGCCGGTGGCCGATCAAATCTCTTAATGAGAGCTATGGGGGCGGCGCGTACTGCTCCGGCCTGATTGGCTCCTGTGCCGGAGGAAGAGGTATCGGAAAATAGTTGCCCAGCGCGTACTCCGTCAGCGGCCGGATAAGGAGTTGCACTTTGTCGGCGATGCCCTTGTAGCCCGGTCCCAGATACCAGATGGCCGCTCCTTTGACCTGGGGATAAGGGGCATAGAGGCGTGCGGCCCAGGCGATGTCCTCCATCGCCTCTCCGGGCGGAGGGACGTCGTCGTAGGCCCACCCCCATTCCGTAATCAACACCGTCGGCCGGGGAATGCCGTACCGGTCGGCGACCCGGAAAAGTTGCTGGAAACGGCCCACCTTAAACGGATACTCGTGCCCGATCTCCTCCACCAGAAAGCTGTACTCGTGCAGAGCAATAGCCAGTCGCTCCGGATTGGCGCCTACGAGCCGCAAAAATTCCAGCATCGCCGGTGACTCCCAATCCGCCACCTCCGGTTCTCCCGATGACCAGCCGAACGCCGCCCACCGGTAGCCGTCGGCCAGCGCCATCTGCGCCGTCGCCAGCGAAAACGCCGCCAGCCACTCTGCCCGGCCCTTATCGACCTCATTGATCGTCTCCATCCAGACGACGCCGGGATCGAGTTCGGGAGGGAACGCTTCCTTATGCCGTTCCCAGTGTTGGCGGGCCGCTTCGGCCGGCGGCAGCGAATAATCCGGCGTATCGTAGCTGTCGCCGCTGGTACGGTAGACCAGCGTGTGCGGGACGCCGCTCGATCGGACCATCTCCTGTGCTTCCGTGAGCGGGCCGGCGTTGTCTACGCTTTTCAAGAAGAAAGGGACGCCGGCCGCGTTAAGGCGCTCCATCCACGTCCCAATTCCCGTCTGGTTACCGCCCGGTCCCACGTGGAAGCCCATCTTCACGAAGCCCAGATCCTGGCCCTCGGTCTGTAACTGCGCCCGCACCGCCCTGAAGTCAATCGTCGGCGTGGGAGTGGGCGAGGGCGTGTGGGTTGCCGTCGGCGTCGGCGTCGGTGTATTGACCCCTTCTCGCACGGCCGGTAGATAAACCTCCGCAATCACCGTCGGCGCCCCTTCTCGCGTCGCCGTCGCCGTTGCCGTCGGCCCGGCCGGGTACGGATACGGGGCGGGGCTCACCGTTCGTGTGGGTGGCGCGGGATACGCTTCCCCGCGCGCCGTCGGCTCCGGCGTGGCAATGGCCACTGTCGGCGGCTCGGGCGTCGCCGCCGCGTCGGTAGCAGTTGGCGGTGTGTCGGAGCACGCGGCAACGGCGGCAAGCGCTAAGATCGCCAGGAAAAGATGGAGAAATCTCATGCGGGGCAGGGCGGCGAGCCGGTGTCGGGTCCCCCGGCGCTGGGCGCGGGCGTTTCCCAACTTATTGCCCAATGATCGTTAACTCGCGCGGGAACGTCGTCAGCGACCGCCGGCCGTCGGCCGTGATCACGACGTCATCTTCTATGCGTACGCCTCCCTGTTTCGGCAAATAAATGCCCGGCTCGACGGTGAAAACGGCGCCCTCCGGCAGCGGATCTGTATTGCCGGCCACCAGCGACGGGCTCTCGTGCGCCTCCATGCCCAATCCGTGCCCCGTGCGGTGGATAAAATAATCGTCGTATCCTGCGTTTTCGATAACGCTTCGTGCCGCCCGGTCGATGGCCTCTCCGCTGGCTCCGGGTTTGGCCGCAGCCACCCCGGCCGCGTTCGCCGCTTTCACCACGTCATAGATAAGCCGGAACTCCTCGTCCAGGTGGCCCACCCCAAACGTGCGCGTGATGTCGGAGACGTAGCCGTCCACCGACGCTCCCCAATCGATCACCAGCGGGTCGCCTTCCCGCAGGCGCCGGTTCGTCGGCGTGGCGTGGGGCGAAGCGCTGTTCGGCCCGGCCGAGACGATGGGATTGAAAGCCAGGGCGTCGGCGCCTGCTCCCAGGATCTCGGCCGTCAACATGGCGGCTACTTCCTTTTCCGTCATTCCCGGCTTGATCTGGGGCAGCGCGTTGTGCATCGCCGCTTCGGCGACCGCCACCGCCCGTTCCATCGCCGCCAGCTCGCCCTCGTCCTTGCGTAGCCGCAAAGCGTCCATAATCCGGTCTGCGTGAGACGTTGCCAGCCGGGGCGCGTGCTGGTGGAGCATCTCCTTCTCCAGAACGCGCATGCGCAGCGCCTCGACGCCCAGACGAAAGTCGGACAGTGCCAGGTGTGAGGCCGCCCGTTCGAAGGCACCTGCATACCCGTCCTCATCGCTCCACGCGAAGATGCGCTTCAGGTTAATGCCCGCGTCTTCCGCTTTGCTCGCTTCCAGTACAGGAATGATAATCGCCGGCTCGTCGTCCACCGGCAGGAAGAGAACGATCGGGCGCTCGCTCAAATGTGTGTGAATACCGCTGACGTAGGTCAGATTCGGGCCGGGCACCAGTGCGATACCGTCCAACCCCTGGGCGCGGATCTTCTCGTTCAATTTTCGTGTGCGTTCTTCGTTCATCTCGTTCGTCGTTTTCCTTCCTGCTAATAGGGAGACCAATTAGAAATGGCATACTTTGTAGCGGCGCATCGCGATGCGCCGGCGCGGTTCGCAAACCGCCCCCTACCGTATGTGTGCCATGTTTAGGGCTCTTCTCTATAAGCTTCCTAAGCCGCCGGTTAAGCCGATCCGTTCTCCTCGCTGTGCGGCCCGTCCGTGTCGGACACATCCCCTGCCGCTTCCACTTCGATCAGGGGAACGCCCGGTTGCACCGCCTCCCCGGCCGCGCAATTCAGCCGTCGCACCACGCCGTCGTGCGGAGCCTGTATCGGCATGACCATCTTCATCGATTCCAGCAAAATAAGCTTCTGCCCGGCCGTTACGCTTTCGCCCTCTTCCACGAGAACCTCAGAAACGACGGCGGGGATAGAAGCGGAGAGAGTGCGTCCTGCGGCGGAACTGCCGGCCGCGCCCTCTTCCCGTACACGCCGGTAATGTACCATACTTCCGTTGACCCACAACTGTCGCCGGTCGCCTTCACGATAGCCCGCCGCCCGCAGTCGGCGCCGCCGAACGTGCGCCCCGCTTTCCTCCTCGTATTCCAGAACGAAATGGGGTCCGTCCTGGTGCACGACGCGCACTTCCGTCGTCTGGCCATTGTGCGTAATGCGCAACCGATCTCCCTGGCGGATGGCGTGCACACTCTCTTCCCGGCCGCCGACGTTTACTTTAAATTTCATGATTCCTCATCCACTTCGTCCGCACCGGCCTCCCTCTCGACGCGGAGCGTAAAGCCCTCTGCTCCGGTGACGACGACCTTCTCGCCCGTCTTGACCGCTTCTTCTGCTTCCGCCTGCCAGATTTCACCGTGAACCAGCACCGAGCCGGCAAAGGTGAGCGAACCGCTTGGCGCGGGCACAAACGTTTTGCGCACCCGGCCGGTACGTCCAATCAGGCCTTCCTTGCCCGTCAGCGGCTGTTCCCTTTGCGCCCTCAGGGCCATCGTCAGCAGGAAGAGGAAGAAACCGGAGGTAGTAGCCGTGATGGCGACGGCCACCGGAATCGAAATGCGGGCGAATTCCGGCGATCCCGGCGAGTTGAAGAGAACGAGCATGCCGGCAAAGAGGGACAATGCGCCGACGATGGCCAGCGCGCCGACGCCCGGCGCGTGCACCTCCATGAGGAAGAGCACGAAAGCCGCGCCGATCAGGAGCAGGCCAAACCAGTTCACGGGAAGTTGGCCCAGGCCATAGAAGGCCAGAGCCAGGCTGACCACGCCGACAAACCCCGCCACCCATCCGCCCGGGCTTCGCAGCTCGATGAGAATGGAGGGTACGGCGATCGCCAGGAGAATGCTCACCAGCGTCGGATTAGAGAGCGCGTGCAGCGCCCGCTCGATGACGTTCATCTCCCGCGGCGTCCGTTGCGCCTCGGCCGTGCGCAACACCTGCTCCTGGCCGTTGACGATGACCGACTGGCCGTCCAACTGGTCCAGCAGGCCCGGCGCGTCGTCGGACACAGCGTCGATCAGGCCGGCGTCCAGCGCTTCCCCGGCGTGCACGGCACGCGCTTCCTCGATCATCGCTTCCGCCAGCGCCACTGCTTCCTCCCCGCGCCGCTCGGCCAGGCTGCGTACCTGGGCCTTCAAATCCTCAACCACCTTGCGATAGAGCGTGTCGCCAATATCCTCGCCGCCACCGCTCACTGGAGAGGCCGCTCCGATCACCGTTTCTGGCGCCATGCCCGAGGCGTGCGCTGCCAGCGTTAACAGGCTGCCGGCCGACGCCGCCTGCACGCCGGCCGGCCCGACGTACACGATAACGGGCACACTTGCGTTGCGGAACAGACGGATAATCTCTTGCGTCGTCTCGAGCCCCCCGCCCGGCGTATCCAGAATGATGAGCACGGCCGCTGCGTCGCCCTCCTCGCCCGCGTCCACACCCCGTTCGAAATAACTGGCCATCGCCGGGGTGACAGGGCCCTCCGCTTCCAGAACGATCACGTCACCCTGTTCCTGTGCCCATACGGGGCCGGCCGCCAGCCACAGCAGGAGCAAGGGCACCAGCGCCAGGACAAACCGTGGAAACAGACGTCGACTCATATCAATCTTTACGGAAAAAGGCGGGCGCAAGTTTCAGTCCCTACCGTCATTTACCAGGGGCATCGCCACGAAAAACTGGCTTCCCTCTCCCACCTGGCTCTTGGCCCAGATGCGCCCTCCCTGCGCCTCCAGCAAATCCCTGGCGATAGCCAGCCCCAGCCCCAGCCCTTCGTGATGGCGGTCCAGGTGATGTTCCACCTGATAGAACCGGGTGAAGATCCGGCCGAGTTGTTCGGCCGGAATACCAATCCCCGTGTCGCGCACCTCTAGCCACGCCTCATCGGCCTGTCGCTTCAGGATGATGTCGATCTCGCCCCCCTCCGGCGTAAATTTGATGGCGTTGTTCAACAAGTTGCTGACGATCACTTCCATTGCTCCCTGGTCCCCAAAGATCGGCAGCCGTTCCTCGGAAATATCCAGGGATACCGTCAACTGTTTCGCGTCCGACGTCTCATCCCGCTCGGCGACCACGTCGCGCACGATGTTTACGAAATTGAACGTCTCCATCGTCAGCCGGTGCTTGTCCGTCTCCACGTATTGCAGGTTGAGCATGTCCTGGATGAGGCTCCGCAGCCGCACGGCCGCCTTCAAGACGCGGTCGAGCTGGTTTGCGGTCGCCGGACTGTCCGTCTCTTCCCGCAGAAAAGACACATACCCTAGAATAATCGACAGCGGCGTTCGCAATTCGTGAGACGCCAGGGCGATAAACTCACTCTTCAACTGATCCAGTTCGTTCAATTGCCGGTAAGCCTGCTTCAATTCGTCGATAAGGCGCGCCCGCTCCACAGCCACGCCGGCCAGATCGGCCAGGGTGGAGAGCGTTTCAATATCCTCCGGCTGAAAAGAGCCGTCCCGCTTATTCACGGCTTCCAGGACGCCCACCGTCTCGCCGGAAACGTCGTGCATCGGCACGCCCAGAATCGAGTGCGTATGAAAGCCAATAGCCCTATCAACCTGAGAATTCCAGCGCGGGTGGCTGGAAGCGTCTTCAATGGTCAGCGGTTCATTGGTGCGGAAGACGGCTCCGGCGACGCTGTTATCTAACGGGACAGCCAGGTCCGTCAGGTTCCCGTGGGTCTTGTTGGACGTTGCCTTGAACCGTAACTCGCGCGTGTCGGGATCCAGAAGCAACAAAGAGGCCCCTTCCGCGTTGGTGAGCGCGGCCGCCTCGTTAATGATAAAATCGAGCAACTCACTCAGCTCGCCCGTTGAGTTGAGGACCCGACTGGCCTCCACTAGCCGCATGAAGCGGCGCGAGTCCAGCTGTTCCAACCCACTTTCCATGGACCCTTCTCTCTTAACCTGCATGCCGTCCTATTTGAGTATGATATGCTATGCCGTGCTACCAGACAAGATAGTTAGCGTGAATATTGTATAATAGGCGGCAATATGACGCGACCGCTAAGCCTTTACCTGCATATTCCGTTCTGCCGCCACCGTTGCGCCTACTGTGATTTCAATACCTACACGGGCCTCGACGATCTCAGAAAGACGTATGCCCGGGCGTTGGCTGCGGAAATTCGCCAGGTGGCCGCCGTAGCCGGGGAAGAGCGGTCGTCCGTTCACACCATCTTCTTCGGAGGGGGCACCCCCTCTCTCATGCCTCCCGCTGCGCTGGCACAGATAGTGCATAGCGTCCGCGATCACTTCGACCTCCTTCCCGGCGCGGAAATCTCTCTGGAAGCCAATCCCGGCACCGTCGACGACGTTTACCTGGAGGCCCTGTGCGCGCTTGGCGTCAACCGGCTCAGCTTCGGCATGCAAAGCGCCAATCGGGCAGAACTGGCTCTATTGGAGCGGGAGCACGATTTTCAGGCTGTGGCCGACGCCGTTGCCATGGCCCGCGCGGCCGGCTTTGACAACGTCAGCCTGGACCTGATATACGGTCTCCCCGATCAATCGCTGGCTGCCTGGGAAGATAGCCTGCGCGCCGCCCTCGATCTCGCCCCCGACCACCTTAGTCTCTACTGCCTGTCCATCGAACAGGGGACGCCCATGCACCGCTGGCTGCAGCAGGGCCAGATCGCCGCGCCCGACCCCGATCTCGCTGCCGATCAATATGAAGCGGCCTGCGCTCTCCTTGACGGCGGCGGCTGGGAGCACTATGAGATCTCCAACTGGGCGCGACCCGGCCGCGCCTGCCGTCACAACCTGACCTACTGGCGCAACGGCCAATATCTTGGGTTGGGGGCCGGCGCACACGGTCACGCCGCCGGCTACCGTTACGCCGTGGTCAAGCAGCCGCGCGTCTACGTGCGTCGTCTGCGCGAAGGACGGCCGAGGCATTTCCCCCTCTCGGCCGCCGTTGCCGAGGCTCGCCGGCTCGATGACCAGGAAGCGATGGCCGACACCATCATCACCCAGTTGCGCCTCCTGCACGAGGGCGTCGATCACGCCGCCTTTCGCCGTCGCTTCGGTCGCGGCGTGCGCGACGTCTATGGCGCGACGGTCGACCAGTTGCTCCGGTGGGAGCTATTGCAGGAAAGGGAAGGTCGCCTTCTGCTGACCCGGCGCGGCTGGTTCCTCAGCAACCAGGTCTTTTATCGGTTTATGTAAAGTTTGTTGGGCACAAGCTGTATTTCCACAAATGCCCATCATCTGACAGGGACAAAAAAAGGCCGGAAGCAGTCTCAAGACTGCTTCCGGCCTTCTCTATTTCACCGTTTGCCGCTCTCGCGGTCGCGATGACGCTTTAGCCTGCGACAGGTTCTCGCTGCTCTAAAGCGATCTGGGCCGCGCGCAGCGTGTTTTTCATTAGCATGGCGATGGTCATAGGGCCGACGCCGCCCGGAACTGGCGTGATCGCCCCCGCAACCTCGGCGGCCGATTCATACTCTACGTCGCCTACCAGACGGTAGCCGCGTTTCGCTTCCTCGTCATCCACACGGTTGACGCCCACGTCGATAACGGTGGCGCCCGGCTTGATCATCTCTCCGGTGATCATTTCCGGCCGGCCAACGGCGGCGATCAAAACGTCCGCGCGTCCCGTGTGCCCTGCCAGGTCCTGCGTACGGCTGTGGCAAATCGTCACCGTCGCGTTCGCCTGTTGCAGCAACATGGCCACCGGCAGCCCGACGATGTTCGAGCGACCCACGACCACGGCCTCCGCCCCGCTCAACTCGACGCCCGTCTCTTCCAGCAAAACCATAATGCCGTAGGGCGTGCACGGAATGAACAGAGGCTCTCGGCCCTTCATCGCCAGCCGGCCGATATTCACCGGATGGAAGCCGTCCACGTCCTTCTCGAGGTCAATGCTGTTCAACACCGATTCCTCGTCCAGATGGCCGGGCAAGGGAAGCTGTACCAGGATGCCGTTAACGCCGGGATCGGCGTTCAAGTCCGACACGAGCTCCTCCACCTCTTCCTGAGTCGCGTCGGCCGGGAGCGTATGGCCGATCGAGCGAATGCCCAGCTTCTCGCACATGCGTTGTTTCATACGCACGTACGTCGCCGAAGCAGCGTCCTCCCCCACCAGAACCGTCGCCAGCCCCGGCGTATAATCGTGCGCAGCTTTCATCTGTGCGATTTCCTCTCGCACGCCTTCGCGCACCTTCTCTGCGATTTTTCTACCGTCAATTGTCTTTGCAGTCATGATGTAATCCTTATTCTGGTAGCAACTTTGTGTCCATGAACTTATCCAGCCATATGCCAATGGCACAGGCGATAAAAAAGGCCGTCATAGTAAAATAGAACGTGCCGTACTCACCCACCGTCGTACTCAGCACAAAGATCACGATGCCCGTCGTAATCAGGGCGCCTAACACTAGTGAAATGATGATCAGCACAATTCGTTTCAGCAGCATGGTTGTAATTACCTCCCGTTCGGTCACTCTGCTTCCGGCGATTCGCTCTCATCGCCGGAATTGAGAACGTCCCGCACCTGGCGGGTCAACTCTTCAGGTGAAATCGGTTTCGTCAGGTATCGGTTCGCCCCCACGCTCAGCCCCCGGTTGACGCTGTCCGTATCCGTTTTTGCGCTAAGCATAATGATCGGCAACCCGCTGAGGTCCGAATTGCCGCGGACCGCTTCACAGACGTAAAAACCATCAATGCCCGGCATCATCACGTCCAGAATCATCGCGTCTGGCGGGTCCTTCTTCAGCTTCTCCAGAGCGTCATATCCATCCTCTGCCTCGATGACCTCAAACCCGGCCCGCACGAGCATCAATCGGAGTAGCGTGCGCGCCATTGGTTCATCGTCGACAACTAAGATAGATTCGCTCAAAAGTTCCTCTGACCTGTAATGGTACTGTACTCGCCTGTTATTCCTTTCGCGTAATTGTAAACGATTCTCATTTTGGGGCAATTTTGACAGTCCTTTCAGCGGCTCGCGGGCCCTCACGGCCGTGCGACCTGTGCCGTGCGAAGCCATTTACTCTGCCGGTGAATCCTCTGCCCATGGCAATTCAAGGGTTGTGCCTTCACGGGCCAGAATCGTGTTGGGAAATATATCTCTGGCCTTAACCAGCATCTCCCCTTCTAAATAGTCGTCATCGTCGTCGGGCGAGTAATGGAAAAGTGCCAGACGCTTTGCGCGGGCCGCCTGCGCTGCCCGCACGGCTTCCAACCAGCTACTGTGTCCCCATCCGGGAAATTTCTGGCGGTCCTCAATCGAGAAGAAGGCATCGTGGATCAAAAGGTCGGCGCCGTCGGCCAGCTTCAGGACGCTCGACTCAATCGTTCCTTCTTCATGAGTTGTGTCCGTACAATAGGCGACTACCGTCCCCTCGTTCTCTATTCGGAAGCCGAGACACCCTCCCGGGTGATTCAAGTCGGCAACGTGCACCCTCGTCTCGTCGCCGATGACAAATGATTCACCGTCGCCCACCTCCTTCACGTGGAAATCGGCCGGCAACGTCTTATAGTCGAAGGGCAAATAAGGCTCGATAATCTGGCGCGCCAGAATTGCTTCCAGCCGCTGCCCCACACGCTTCTGCCCGACGACCACAAACCGGTTGTTGCGTTCAAACGCCGGGCCGAAGTAGGGGAACCCCTGAATGTGATCCCAGTGTGTGTGGCTGATGAGAAGCGTTCCCACGATACGTCCTGGGTACTTATTCACCAATTCTTTACCCAACCAGCGAATGCCCGAACCGGCGTCCAGGATGATCAACTGCTGGTCAGACGTGAATACCGTCACACACGACGTATTACCTCCCGTTCTCAGCGTGTCCGGCCCCGGCACGGGGATTGTTCCCCGTACTCCCCAGAATTGAACCTGCAATGCACTTTCCCTCAAACTGGTCTTATCGTTATCCCGATTGTGCCCTTAGTATAGCAGAACCGGGTGAAAGCAACGAGGCACAAAAAAAGCCCACTTGCTCGTTCAAGCGGGCCCCGGCGTTTCGCCTCGTCGTCGCTACCTATCCCCTTACCTGTGTCAGGTCGTCTCTTCACCAGCAGAATCAGACGCTTCTGCGGAAGCGTCCTCTTCCTCCCGTCGAGCGTGCTTGTCAATCACCTTTTGCACGCTTTCCAATAATTCGTGGGGCCCAAACGGCTTCGTAATGTAATCGTCCACGCGGGCGATGTGCAGGCCTAGGACGCGGTCGATGCTTTGTGCCTTCGCCGTCACGACAATGACCGGGATGTCGCGCATCGTTTCCGACGCCTTCATCTTCTGGTAGACCTCCCAACCATCCATTTCAGGCATCATCAGATCGAGGAGGACGAGATCAGGCGTTACCTGCTCTATTTTCTGTAGCCCTTCCTCGCCGCCCAACGCTCCAACGACCTCAATATTTTGCCGGCCCAGGATCAACTTGACCAGCTCAATCATTTCTTGTTCGTCTTCGATGCAAACGACACGACTAACCCGATTATCCATCGTTCCGTACCTTGAATACGTCTACAGTAAGCACCCCGCCCTTCTAGCCAGCAATCGTGCATGACGGGCGAATTAAGCTTATCACAAGCAAAAAAGGTTGTAAAGAAATGGTCTATGCAGAACCGGGAAGGAATCCGACTTGCCAGGAATTGTTGACATCTGTGCCCTATTTTGGCATAATCGCTCTCATACAACAAAGTGCGAATGGCTATGATGGAGACGAGTAGGTGCCTCTAAGAGGCCAGCGAGCCCGAGTTGGTGGAAGTCGGGCAAAACTAGGCGCCGAAAATCCCTCCGGAGCCGCCAACCGAACAGCCGGTGCCCAAACATACGCCGGTTCAAGTAGATTTGGCCGGGTTCATCCCACGTTACTGGGATTGCGATGATACCAATTAAGAAACCGGCGTCATCGACCAAGCGCCTGGCAACCCCACGGGGCCCTGCCGGGAAGTTGGGTGGTACCGCGAAGCGACCGCAGCAGCGTCCGCGTCTTCGTCCCAATGTGGGGCGAAGGCGTTTTTCTTTTCTACGCCGGCGCTCCGGCCCGTTCTCGTTGACAGGTGGAGGCATTATGACAGAATTGCTGTACCTGACCGACTCTTATCTAAAATCCTTCGAAGCCACCGTGACCGATCACGTCGACGGCGGCGTCGTCCTCGATCGCACTGCCTTCTATCCCGGAGGCGGAGGCCAGCCCCACGACACGGGCCGCCTCACCACGGGCGACCAGAGCTGGGACGTCGTCAAGGTGAAGCGGGTCAAAGGCCGCCCGGTCCATTTCCTCGACGGCGAGGAACTCCCGGCCGTAGGCGCTGACGTCCATGGCCGCCTCGACTGGGATCGCCGCTACCAGCTCATGCGCACCCATACTGCCATGCACGTCCTCTGCGGCGTCATCTGGCGCGATTACGGCGCCTCCGTCACCGGCGGCAACATGGAACCGCTGCGCGGCCGGATGGACTTTGAATTCGAGACGATGCGCGCCGAACTGGTCGAAGAGATCGAGCAGGCCGTCAACGAAGAGGTCGAGGCCGCCCGCCCGGTCAAAGTCGACATCTTGCCTCGGGAAGAAGCTTTCCAGATTCCCGACCTCATACGCACCAAGATCAACCTCCTCCCCGATCACATCAAAGAAGTGCGCACCATCGAACTCGAAGGGTTGGATTTACAGGCCGACGGCGGCACCCACGTCGCCAACACCCGCGAGGTCGGCCCCATGTACATCGTCGACTACAAGAGCAAGGGCAAGATTAACAAACGAATATACGTCGAGTTGGAGGAATAGAAGGGGTGGCACCGGTCCGCCGGCAGGTCCCGCCAGCACCATGCGCACGCTGATTCGCGAACTCCCTTACGAACGACCCGTCGCCGCCGGCCGCTACCGTTACGAACGAGATGGCGAGCCGACCGGCGCCGTCGAAAGCTGGCGCCTGACCGCCGCCCAGGAAGGCTACCGTTTTTTGCGCGTAGACCTCAACGCCCAGGCGGCGCCCAGCGGCGACAGCTACCTCTACCACCTGACGCTGGATGCCGCCGGCCGTCCCAACCGGCTCAGCTTCCGCTTCTTCGGCTCAGCTTTCCGCGCTGGCGGCAACCTGCTCTTTTCCGAGGATACCGTCACCTTGGCCCGCACCGTCGACGGCCGGCGGCTGGAGGAAGAACGCGAGCTGACGTCAGAGTTCGCCTTCTGGTTTCCCGCAACGGCCGGGTTGGCCCTGCTCGCCGAGAAAGCAGATGACGGCGAGATCGTTCCCGCCGTGACGCTGGACAAGGACGAGCAATTTGCCCTTCGCCTCGTCGACCTGCACATTCGGCCCGGCTCGTCTCAGCCGCACGTCATCATGGGCAAAGCGATCGACCTCCGCCCGCTGACCCTCTCCTGGGCCGATCAGCAGCGGACCATCTGGGTCGATCAACACAACTGGCCCCTGAAAATGGAGCGAGAGAGGTTGACGGCCGTTGAGACGCGCTATATTCGTTACCGGCAACAAGAGTAGCCTGACGACGGCCTTCGTCAGGAAACTGGAGAAGATGGCAGAATTTAACGTACGCCCGGTGAAAGATGAAGATTATCAGGCCATCCTCGAGGTGGCCGACGCCGCCGTGCCCTTTGACCCCCGGGGAAATCGAAGCTGGTTGCGCTCCCGGCAGGCTTTTGACGACACGGCCCATTCCCGCCGCCACTACGTTCTCGAAGAGGACGGTCAGATCATCGGCTACGGCGGCCTGGAGCAGCAGGGAGGCGGCCCCCATCGCTATCGTCTCTACGTCGTGACGGCGCCGGAACGGCTGGAAGACGCCGGCAGCACCCTTTTCGAGCGGCTCCGGCAGGCCGCCATTCCCGTCGGGGCCCGGACGCTCTGGGTGCGCGAATACGCTCGCGACGAGGGGTTACTCGATTTCTTCCGGCAGCGCGGGTTCGCCGAGAGCGGCCGCGTCTGGGATTATCGCCTGCCGGTCGAAGAGGCGCGTCTGGACGTCTTCTTGCCCCGTGTGGCCGAAGCCCTGGCCGATGGGGTGTCCATCGTCACCCTGGACAGCGAGGGGGCAGACATTTTGCCCGCCCTCTTCGATCTGGTAGACGATCTCTGGCCCGTCGATCGGCCGGCCCTCAATTTCGAGCAATTTCGCGCGTGGCTATCCCAGCCCGACATCCTGCCGGAAGCCTACTTCATCGCCTGCCGGGACGATGCCTGTATCGGCCACAGCGTTTTCACCAGGAGCGCGGATGAAGATGATTGGCTTATCGAACTGTGGACGGCGACCCGCCCGAAGAACAAGCGACAGGGAGTTACCCTCGCCCTGCGCATTCGCGGGATTCAATTCGCCCGGCGAAACGATTACAAAACCGTCGTAACCTACACCGACGCCGAAAATTTTACGACCATTGCCCTCAACGAGAAGCTAGGGTTCCGTCGGGCCTTTGGCTACGTCACGTTAGAGCTGAACCTGGACGAAAGTTACTAAAATCCGTAAACCTCCGGGAGGCTTGCGAATCGCCTCTCGACCTGTGGAGACGGCCACCGAGCCTCCCGGAGGTTGGTTCATTAATTGACAAAATGCACCCATAAGAGAGGAGGGCGGATCTGAGGATCCGTCCGGTCCTGAACCCGGAACGATTTAGCAGAAAAGGATCGCGTATGACTTTTAAAGATGTGGACAGCAAGGTCGATTTTGTCGAACTCGAGCAAGACATCCTCAAATTTTGGGAGGAAACGGACGCTTTCCGCAAGTTGCAGCGCCTGCGCGCCAAAAGCGACAAGCGTTACAGCTTCCTCGATGGCCCCATCACCGCCAATAACCCGATGGGCGTACACCACGCCTGGGGACGCACCTACAAAGACCTCTACCAGCGCTTCAAGGCCATGCAGGGCTTCAATCAGCGCTGGCAAAACGGTTTCGACTGCCAGGGCCTTTGGGTTGAAGTCAACGTTGAGAAAGAGTTGGGCTTCAATAGCAAGCGCGACATCGAAAAGATGGGCGTCGCCGAATTTGTCAAGTATTGCAAGATGCAGGTGCTGAAATGGGCGGCCGTCCAGACCGAGCAATCGATGCGTCTCGGATACTGGATGGAGTGGAATGATCCCGACCAGTTGCGCGAACTTCGCGAACAGCTTGACGAAGACCCACAGCAGGACGTCGTCTACGAAGGGCCGGCCGGCCAGATCTCGGGCACGGTTGAGCAGGTTGTCGGCCGTCTCGGCCGGCGCCAGGTAGGCGGCTCTTACTTCACCTTCAGCGACGAGAACAACTATCAGATCTGGGGCTTCTTACAGGAATGCCAGGAGAAAGGCTGGCTCTATAAGGGGCGCGACGTCATGCCCTGGTGCGCCCGCTGCGGCACCGGTATCAGCCAGCACGAGATCGTCACCGACGGCTACTTCGAGGTGACCCACGACTCCATCTTCCTCAAATTCCCCCTGCGCGGGCGCGAGAAAGAAGCGCTGCTGGTCTGGACCACTACCCCCTGGACGCTGACCAGCAACGTCGCCGCCGCCGTCGGCCCCGAACTGACCTACGTCCGCGTGCACCAGAAGGAGGATGGCTGGACCTACTACTTGGCCAAAGACGCCGTCGACAACAGCCTGATCGGCGATTATGAGGTCGTCGGCGAGTTAAAAGGCGAAGAGATAGTCGGCTGGGAATATCGAGGCCCCTTCGACGAGCTGCCGGTACCGGCCGAAGCGATGAGCGATTATACCCACCGCGTCATCGCCTGGGACGAGGTTGACGCCAGTGAAGGGACGGGCGTCGTCCACATCGCTCCCGGTTGCGGCGCCGAGGACTTCCAGCTGGCCCAGGAGCACGACCTTCCCGTTATCGCTCCGCTCACCGAAGACGGCATCTACGTGGAGGGCTTCGACTGGCTTAGCAGCCGCTCCGCCTACGACGTCGCCGGCGACATCTTCGAAGATTTGCGTGAAAAGGGCCTTTACTACCGCAAACAGAGTTACCACCATCGCTATCCCCACTGCTGGCGCTGCGGCGAAGAACTCGTCTACCGTCTCGTCGACGAGTGGTTCATCGACACCGGCCCCCTCTACGACAAGCCGCGGGAAGCCGTGACCGAGGAAGAGAAAGCCAACAGCCTCCGCTACCAGATCATGGACGTTGTCGATCAGATCAAATGGATTCCCAGCTTTGGCTACGATCGCGAAATCGACTGGCTGCGCAACATGCACGACTGGATGATCAGCAAGAAGCGCTATTACGGCCTCGCCCTGCCCATCTGGGTCTGCGACGATCCCGACTGCGACCACTTCCACGTCGTCGGCAGCGAAGAAGAGCTTCAGGAGCGCGCCATCGAGGGCTGGGAGGTCTTTGAAGGCCACTCGCCCCACCGCCCCTACGTGGACGCCGTCAAGATCGCCTGTCCCCACTGTGGCGGCCCTGCCAGCCGCATCGAAGACGTCGGCAACCCCTGGCTGGACGCCGGCATCGTCGCCTATAGCACCCTCCACTACCGGGACGACCGCGAGTATTGGGAAAAATGGTTCCCGGCCGATTTCATCACCGAGAGCTTCCCCGGCCAGTTCCGCAACTGGTTCTACAGCCTCCTGGCCCAGAGCACGGTGCTCACCGGCCGCCCGCCCTTCAAGACCATCTTCGGTTACGGCACTCTGCTGGCCGAAGACGGCCGCGAGATGCACAAATCGTGGGGCAACGCCATCGAGTTCAACGAGGCCGCCGACACCATGGGCGCCGACACCATGCGCTGGCTCTATCTCGCCCACAAGCCAGAGCAGAACTTGCTCTTTGGCTACAAACGAGGTGATGAAGCCCGCCGTCGTTTCCTCATCCCCCTGTGGAACGTCTACAGCTTCTTCACCACCTACGCCAACCTCGACGGCTGGGCGCCGCCCCCCGTTCCTCAGGCCGCGGCCGCCGTTCCGCTCAACACCGAATCGATGCTTTCCGGCGTGCGCTCTCCCGATCAGGGTAGCGACCAGCTCGACCGCTGGATCGTCGAGCGGCTCAACCAGACCATCCTCGCTACCACCGAGGCCTTGGAAGAATATGCCTCCGACGAAGCCACCGCAGCGATGGAGGCGTTCCTCGACGATCTCTCCAACTGGTACGTGCGCCGCTCTCGCCGCCGTTTCTGGAAAAGCGAGGCGGACGACGACAAAGAAGCCGCCTATCGCACCCTCTATCACGTTTTAGTCACCTTTGCGCGCCTCCTGGCCCCCTTCATCCCCTTTACCACCGAGAGCATGTATCAGAATCTCGTGGCCAACGTAAACGAAGTCGCCCCCTCCAGCGTGCACCACACCATGTGGCCCACGGCCGATCCCCAGGCCCTCGACCATCAGCTCCTCGACAAGATGGGGCTGGCCGTCACCGTTGCCAGCCTCGGCCGCTCCGCCCGCAGCTCGGCCGACATCAAACTGCGCCAGCCGCTGGCGCGGGCCCGCGTTCACGTCGGCAGCCGCCAGGAGAAGGAGGACATTCTCGAATTGGCCGACGTCCTCATGGAAGAGATCAACGTCAAAGAGATCGACGTCGTTTCCGAGGTCGGCGAACTCGTCGACTACAGGCTCCTTCCCAACAATCGCCTGCTGGGCCCCAAGTTCGGGTCGAAGTTCCCCGCCGTGCGCCGCGCGCTCGAAGACCTGGACGCGGGCGCGGCGGCCGCCACCCTGCAAGAAACGGGCCAACTCTCCCTGGAAGTCGAAGGCGAAGAAATCACCCTCGACGAGGAAGAAGTGTTGGTCCAGACGGAATCCCGCGGCGGTCTGGCGATGGCCAGCGACAAAGGGGTCACCGTGGCCGTGGACACAACCTTGTCCCCGGCGCTTGTGCAGGAAGGGTATGCGCGCGACTTCGTCCGGGCTGTCAACAACATGCGCAAAGAAGCCGGCCTGGAGATCGACGACCGCATCCACCTCCGCTATCAGCCGCCCCAGGACGAAGAGGTAGCCCAGGCCCTTCACAACTTCGCCGACTACGTCCGCGAAGAAACCCTGGCTCTGACCCTGGAAGCCGACGAATCGGCCGCCGCGGGTGAGGGATACGCCGAAACGTTGTCCATTGGCGAGAGCGACTTCCTCGTCACGTTGCGCAAGGGAGATTAGCCCCGCCTGTTTTCCATTTCGGCACTCCCGGGTAAAATCAGCAACTTGACGCTTGCCACGACTTTCCATTGCAGGAGGTAAGGGATGCCGCGCAACGCCTTGCTTTTGTTGCTGCTTTTGCTCGTTGGAACGACCGCTCTCACGGCCGCCCAGGAATCGGAACCTCAAGACGAGGAGGTTCCGCTTGCCGCGCCCATCCGCTCCGGCGCCGGCCGCGTCTTCGGCCCGCTGTCGGGCGTGTGGGAGCCGGTCGAACTGGAGCCTGTAGAGCGGCCGCCGGCCGCTCCGTCTGTCACCACCGAGCACGCTTCTGACCTCTGCAGCACCGCCGCGCCGCTGGCTCTCGAAGATGGAACCGGCGGCGATCAGTCGCTGGTCAGCAACATGAGCACCTCCCCCGACGATCCCGTCCTCTCCTGCATGTGGGGGGCTCCCAGCAGATCTCGGGGCTATCGCACCGTCTGGTACCGTTTTGAGGCGCCGGCCACCGGCCGCCTCGTTGCCCGTGCCAACTTCAACCCGGCCAACTACGAACAGAGTTACGACACCGTCATTGCCGTCTACCATAGTCCCGACGGCGAGTGTGGAAACCTGATCCCCGTCGCCTGCGATGACGATACCCACGGCTTCCTTTCCGAGGCGAACGCCTTTGTTCGCGATGGCGAAGATTACTACATCGAAGTGGCCGACTGGAGTCTGGGTGTGCAGGGTGACGCCACCCTCAACCTGGGCGTTGTGCTCGAAGAAAGCGAACGGCGTTGGGAACAGTTGCCGGAAGCCATGCCCGATCCCCGCACGCGCCACGCCGTCGTCACCGACGGCCGCTCCCTTTACCTCATCGGCGGTGAAGACGAGATTGGACAGCGTGAGGGCGCAACGTGGCAATTCGACACCTGGACCCGTACCTGGACCGAACTCGCCCCCATGCCCTCTCCGGGCGGATACTTTGGTTATTCGCGGACGTCGGCCGCTTTCCTCAACGGCCGCATCTACGTCCCCTCCGGCTTCGTCGGCGACGATAACCAGTTCGCCGGCACGCATCGGATGTACAACCCGGCAACCAACACCTGGCACGTCGTAACGTCAGAGCAGAATCCCTGGGCCGAAGAAGGACCCGTTGCCTATATGCCCACTGTTTCTGCCCCGGCGTACAACGGTTACTTTGTCCTCGGTGGCCTGCTCCAGGGAGATGGCGACCCGTTGTCCGGCCCGGAGGAGATCGTGACCGACCGCTTGCTCTTCTTCTCGCCACATAGCGGCGGCACCAGCGGCTTCTGGAACCTGTCGCTACCCCCCATGAGCCGCGGCCGTTATGCTCACTCGGCTGCCTTACTCAATACGCCCGATGGCCAGAAAGTGTGTCTGACCGCCGGTATCGGCAAGGACGATGACGTGGCCGTCGTCTTGCGCAGCGCCGAGTGCTACAATCTCTCCAGCGGTCAGTGGGAAGAGATCGCCCCCTTGACCATCGGCCGCTTCAGCGCCGGCAGCGCTGTGGGTCCCGACGGCCGCTGGTACATTTTCGGTGGGGTCGGCGTCGATCAGGATGGCGCTTTCGTCCCCGTCCTCAAGACAGAAGTATACGATCCCGCCACCGACACGTGGCACGTTCTCGATTCCCGCTTCGATCTGGTTCCCGGCCGTGCCTGGCCCCGCGGCGCTTTCGTCAACGGCACCTTGTGGGTCTTCGGCGGTGAGCAGACGCCGGATCACCCAGAGCGTCAGGTGATACCTCTCGTGGAAAGCCTCCTTCGCCCCCATCTCAACGTCCTGCTGCCACTGGTGTCCGGGCTGGACCGTAATCCGCTGGAACCCAACGACGCCTTTCCTACGGCGCTCCCCCTGGCCCTCGACCAGCCCCGGCGGCATAATTTTGATATTCGGGGCGACTACTTCGACGTTTTCCGCTTCGTCGCGCCCGAAGACGCCGCCTACGTAGTGCGCATCGACGATATTCCGAACAGCCACAACTATGACCTTTACCTTTACACGCCAAATAAATTTCGCCTTGACGAAGGGACGCGCATCGGCAACCAGCCGGAGCAGATAGTGGCTCCCCTGGGAGCCGGCGTCTATTACGCCATGGTGCTCCGCGTCTCCGGCGAGCCTACGACAAACACCTATCGCATTCTGGTGCGCCGCCAATAATGACATCGCCTGACGAACTGTAAAAGAACGGGAGGTCTCCCACTTGAAGGAACTGAAAGTCCTGCATTTCGCCGATGCCCACATCGACATCGCCAATTACGGCCGCCACGATCCCCAAAGCGGACTCCCCGTGCGCGTCATGGACTTTTTGCGCGCTCTTGATCAGATCGTAGATTGCGCCGTCGAAGAAGAGATTGACCTCGTCCTCTTTGCCGGCGATGCTTACAAGGATCGCAACCCCCAGCCCACCTTCCAACGGGAGTGGGGGCGGCGCATGATGCGCCTCTCACGGGCCGGCATCCCCACCGTCCTCCTCGTCGGCAACCACGACGTATCCCCCGCCACCAGCCGCGCCCACACCCTCCAGGAATACGAGACCCTCGACATTCCCCACCTGCACGTCGTCGCCGACCGCATCGACCGTCTGGGGCCGGATACGCTGGGCCTTCCTGTGCAGATCGTCGCCATCCCCTGGATCTCACGCAGCGGCATGCTCACCCGCTCCGAGATGGCCGGCAAGACCACCGACGAGGTGCTGCAGATGCTGGAATCCCGGGTGATCGACGGCGTCACTTATCTCCTGGACGAAGCCGATCCCGACGTGCCCCTCATCCTGCTTGCCCATGCTAGCGTCACCGGGGCCATCTACAGCAGCGAGCGCGCCGTCATGCTCGGCCACGAACTCACCCTCAGCGGCAGCCTCGTCCGCGACAAGCGATGGGATTACGTGGCCCTCGGCCACATTCACAAGCACCAGAGCCTGAACGACGGCCGCCATCCCCCCGTCGTCTATCCCGGCTCCATCGAGCGCATCGACTTCGGCGAGGCCCGCGAAAAGAAAGGGTTCGTCCTCGCCCGCGTGGCCAGGGGGAACAGCTCCTGGGAATTCGTCCCTCTCGAGACGCGGCAATTCGTTGATCTCGAAATCGAAACCCCCGACGCCGAGACCTTCATGGAAGACGTCCTCCGCCAGTTGCCGCCGAAGGAGCGGGTGCAGGACGCCATCTGCCGCGTGCGCCTCAGCTATCCCCGCGACTGGGAGCCGCTGCTGGACGAGGCCACCATCTACGACCACTTCTCCGAGGCCCTGAGCATCCAGATCCAGAAACACCGCCGGCTGGGCCGCCGTTCGCGCCTCGGGGACACGGCCGGCGTCGAGTCCCTCCCCCCGGAAGAGTTACTCAAAACCTACTGGCACACCGTCGGCCTCGACGAAGAAGAAGTCGACGCCATGCAGTCCCTTGCCAAAGAGGTGCTGGCCGAAGTCGAGATCGAGGCGGACGATTAGATGAACCCATTTCTGGCCTCGGCCTTCGTCGGACGCAGCGATGAGTTACAGCAACTCGACGACGTTCTTGCTGCGGTCGAGGCCGGTGCCGGGCGCTGTGTCCTCCTCAGCGGCGAGGCAGGCGTTGGCAAGAGCCGTCTTATCGCCGAACTAGACGCCAGGGCCGGGGACCGCGGTTTCACGACGCTCACCGGCCGTTGCTTCGAACAGGACCGCTCCTTCCCCTATGCGCCCCTCATCGACATGCTGCGCCCCTTTTTCGCTGGCGCTGCCGGCGCCGATCTGCGCGACGCCCTGGGACCGCTGGTTACAGAACTGGTCAGGCTGCTCCCTGAGTTGGCGCACGGGACCACCGCGCCGCCCATCCCTTCTCCCGGGGAAACTCAGGTCGAAAAGCGTCGCCTGTTTGCAGCGCTAACCCGGTTGTTCCTGCGCCAATCAGAAGCCGGACCCCTCTTGCTCGTCGTGGAGGACCTGCACTGGAGCGATGAGGCCAGCCTGGAATTCCTGCTCTACCTGGTGCGCCGCGTGGCCGATTACCCGCTGCTCCTCCTATTAAGCCGGCGCACTGCAGAAACCCCGGCCGCTTTGGTCGACCTGCTCGCCGGGTTGGATCGCGAGCCGGGCGCTCAGGAGATCACGCTTGCCCCCCTCACCCGCGCCGAAGTCGCGGCGCTGGTAAAAGGCATTCTTGACCAGCCGCAGGAAGTGTCGGCGGAGTTCGTGGCGGCCGTTTACCGTCTCTCCGAGGGCAACCCCTTCTTTGCCGAAGAAATCTGTGCGTCACTCATCGCCAGCGGGGACGTTTACTACGCCGATAGCCGGTGGCAGCGAAAACCCCTCGCGGAGATCGACATCCCCGACAGCCTTCAGCGCCTGGTCCAACAGCGTCTGAGCGCCCTCGGCCGGCCTGCCAGACAAGTCGTCGATCTGGCGGCCGTGAGCGGGCGCACGTTCGATCTGGCTGTCCTGCAAGCGTTGACCGGTCTCGGTGACGGCGAGATACTCGACCTGGTCAAGGAATTGATGGCGGCCCAACTGGTCGTCGAAGAGAGCGCTGAGCAATTCACCTTCCGCCATGCGCTGATCCGCGAGGCGTTGTACGGGCAATTGTTGGGGCGGGAGAGACAGACGCTGCACGCCCGGTTGGTCCGGGCCATCGAACAGGTCCACGCCGACGCCCTCGACGCTCATTTGGAACCCCTGGCTTACCATGCCTTTGAGGCGACGTTGTGGCCTGAAGCCTTGAACTACGCTCGGCGGGCCGGAACAAAGGCGCTGGCCCTCTACGCCCCGAATGCGGCGGCCGACCACCTTACGCGCGCCATTCGTGCGGCACGCCAATTGTCCCAGGCGCAGCCGGTCGCCCTCCACCGGCTGCGGGGGCAGGCCTTCGACATCCTGGGAGAATTCGACCGCGCTCGAGCCGATTATGAGGCCGCTCTGAGTGCTGCCGAGGCGGCCGGCGATCGACAGGCCATCTGGCAAATCCTGCTCGACCTCGGCCTCTTGTGGGCGTCCCGCGACTACGAGCGCACGGGTGACTATTGTCGCCGGGCCCTGGACCTCGCCCGCTCAATGGAAGATCCGGCAGCCGTCGCCCATAGCCTCAATCGCCTGGGTAACTGGCTGATGAATATGGGCCAACCTTTCCAGGCCCTCGACTATCACCGCGAGGCGCTCGAGTTGTTTGAGACGTTGGACGACAGGGCCGGCGTGGCCAGCACCCTTGATCTGCTGGCGATGACCAGCAACATGTGCGGCGATTACGCAGACACCGTCGCTTACTATCAGCGAGCCATTCCCGTCCTGCGTCAACTAAATGATCGCCAGACGCTGGCTTCTAGCCTGACCATGCTATCCAATTACACGCTTGACGAGGCGTTGGTGCGTGAGGCGCTAGATCTCGCCCGCGAGATCGATTGGCGGGCTGGCGAAGCGTTCGCCCTGGTCTATCTCGGTAGCTTGCTGGCTTATCGCGGCGACGTCGGGTCGGGCTTGAGCGCCGCCCAACGCGGTTTCGAG
>JAWVYQ010000038.1:0-25278 GCA_033722615.1 Promineifilaceae bacterium (SeqCode) | reverse complement strand
GACTTCGCCCGCATCCTGATCATCATCGGCCTGGCCATCGCCTTCGCCGGCGTCGTGCTGCTGGTAGCCGTTCGCTTCTTCCCCTGGCTGGGTAACCTGCCCGGCGACTTCCGCTTCGAGAGCGAGAATGTCAAAATCTACTTCCCCCTGGCCACCATGCTCCTCATCAGCATTCTCGGCAGCATCCTCCTCAACATCGTCCTCCGCATCTTCCGCAACTGACCCGGCCCGGCATGAGTAAAGGTCTGCGTACGGCCCAATTCGACTACGACCTCCCGCAAGAGCAGATCGCCCAACGGCCGGTCGAACCGCGGGACGCCAGCCGCCTGCTGGTGCTGCACCGGGAATCGGGCGAGGTCGAACACCGCACCTTTCGCGACGTGGCCGACTACCTGCGGCCGGGCGACGTGCTCGTCGCCAACGACAGTCGCGTCATCCCCGCCCGCCTCTACGGTCACAAGGCGGAAACCGGCGGCAAGGTCGAGCTGCTCCTGCTAGAAAAGCTGGACGAGGCTCGCTGGCGCGCCCTCGTCGGCGGCCGTCGCCTGAATGAAGGCACTGCCATCGCCCTCCACGAAAACGACGGCGAGAAAAGCGACCTCACCGCCACCATCACGGCCGTCCTCGACGGCGCCCAGCGCGAGGTGACCTTCGACCGCCCCCTGGACAACGCCCTCGAGCAACTGGGCCACACGCCGCTGCCCCCCTACATCCACGAATCCCTGGACGACGGCGAACGGTACCAGACCGTGTACGCCCGGCCGGCCGGCTCGGCCGCCGCGCCCACGGCCGGCCTGCACTTCACCGGCGATCTCTTATTATCACTACGCGAAAAGGGCGTCCTCTTCGAGACCGTCACCCTCCACGTCGGTTTGGATACCTTCAAACCGGTGGAGGCCGAGCGCGTTGCGGAGCACGCCATACACAGCGAGTGGGCCACCCTCTCCCCGGAGGCCGCGCGGCGCATTAACGAGGCCAGCCTCGCCGGCGGCCGCATCATCGCCGTGGGCACCACCACCGCCCGCGTCCTGGAAACGGCCGCCCTCCGCTCGGCCGGCATCACCGGCAGCCTGCAAGAGATCAGCGCCCGCGACGCGGCCGGCGAGACGACCAACCTTTGTCCCTGGAAACCGGTCGCCGCCTTCACCGGCACCACCGACCTCTTCATCTACCCCGGCTACCGCTTCCGCGCCGTCGACGCCGTCATCACCAACTTCCACCTGCCCCAATCGTCGCTGCTGATGATGGTCTCCGCCTTCGCCGGCCAATCTGACTTCGACGGTCGCCGCCTGATGCTCGACGTCTACGAAACGGCCGTCCGCGAAGGCTATCGCTTCTACTCCTTCGGCGACGCCATGCTCATCCTCTAAATCCCCTTTCCCCATAAGGACCGCCCTCTTCACCCCCAAAAGTCGATTTTGTGCCCGTCCTATATCGACAAAACTATATCCCGGCACACGACAAAATCCGGCCGGCGCGGTATCTTTCACCTGAACGATGGAACATCTAGCGCAATCAATACGTCTTAATAGGTAGAAGGTGCCCGTGCGCACCAACGGCTATCAAGCCGCTTATCCAATCAACCAGAAAATCAAGAAACAAGGGTGTGTTAACATGTTACGTCGAAAGTTTATACTGTTGTTTGTCCTGACGGGCGCCCTCGCCATGCTGGCGGCCGCCTGCCAGCCCGGCGGGAACGAGCCCGGCGCCCCGGTAGAGGAACCGCAAGCCACCGAGACGCCGGCCGCGACGGAAGAAGAAGCGACGCCCGAAAGCCAATACCCGGCCGCCGTCGAAGCCGCCCGCGCGCAGCTGGCGGCCGACCTCGGGATTGACGTCGAGGCCATCACCGTCTCCTCCTTCGAAACCCGCGAGTGGCCCGACGCCTGCCTGGGCCTGCCCGAAGAAGGCCAAATGTGCGCCGAAGTCATCACCCCCGGCTACCTGGTCATCTTGAACGCCGAGGGCGAGACGCACCGCGCGCGCACCAACCAGGACGGCAGCGTCGTCGTCTTTGAGGGCGAGGAAGGCGCGGAAGGCGAGCAGAGCGGTCTTCCCGAAGCCGTCGTCGTCGCCCGCCAGGCGCTGGCCGAGAAGCTGGGCGCCAACGCCGACGAAATCGAAGTCATCTCCTACGAGCGGCAAGAATGGACCGATTCCTGTCTGGGTCTGGGCGGGCCGGCCGAATCGTGCCTCCAGGTAATCACTCCCGGATGGCTGGTGATGCTCGGATTCGAGGGCCAGGCCTATGAATTCCACACCGACGAGACCGGCGACATCGTGCGCGCGGCCGATCCCCTGGTCGACCGGCCCGGCGCCGGCCTCCCCGAAGCCGTCGTCACCTTCGAGCGCAGCGGCGGCATCGCCGGCGACCTGGTCAAATACTTCATCTATCCCGACGGGCAGGTGGAAATGCGGTCCGGTCTGCCGGAGAGTTCACAGCCCGTCGAGCTGGTCGGGATGGCTCCGGAGCAGGTGGGCCCCTTCGTACAGAATTTGAAGGAAATGGGCTTCGTCGAGCTGGCCGGTGACTACGTCCCCGAAGAAACGTGCTGTGACCGCTTCTTCTACACAGTCACGCTGCGCGTCCAGGACGAAATCTACACCATCAAGGCGCTGGACGGAGCCGAAGAGACACCCGACGCCGTCTGGGAGATCATCGACACCGTCGAGCAATTCATCCAGGACATCTCGGAAACCGGCTAACATCATCTGTACCAGGTGACCGGCACATTCCGACGTGCCGGTCACCTTTCGAAATCTAGCTCACAGTACGCAAAGCGCGACGTCCCCAACGAAGCAGCGCGTCGCGCTCACCATCCTCTCCATACTTCTCCCCCCCTCTGCTCTCCAGCCAACGTTGCAGATCTCCCACGTTATCGACGTCGACCAGCACCGGCAAAAAAGCGGGAACGAGATCCAGGTCGCGCATGATGCGCAACGTGTGGCCGAAGACGCGGTTCGTGCCCCACGCCAGGTCGCGCAGGAACAGATCGGCGTACAACATCTTCATCCCCAGCAGGTAGTAGCCGCCCTCGTGGTCGGGACCGATTACCGCCGGATAGCGCGCCAACAAGGCCAGAGCCTCCTCCACGATTCCGGCCGAGAGATCGGGGACGTCCGTACCGACGACGACGGCCGCGCGCGCCCCCTGCGCGAAGACGGTGCGAAAGGCAGCCGCCAGACGGCGGCCCAGGTTGCCGGCCGGCTGTGGCTCATACCGAAACGCCCCGCCCGCCCACGCCCGTACCTCATCTGCATCCTCCGCATCGGCGTAAAAAACGTAACGCCACACCGGCCGCGGCAACCGCTCGCTCTCCCGGAACAGGTGCTCCGCGCACAGACGGTAAAACTCGGCCGCCTCGTCGTCTCCCACCGTCGCTGCCAGACGCGTCTTCACCCGGCCCGGCCGCGGCAGGCGCGTCATCATGATCAGAGCGCTGTGCTTACCCCTCACGCGCCCTCCCTTTCATAACTGGCCGCCAGATCCCAGGGAGAGGCCCCCAAAAGATAGCGCAACACGTACCAGCCGTTGCGCAGCGACTGGCGCACGATCCCTTCCCGTTCAAAGCGCCGCGCCGACGTCACCACGGCCGCCGGGAAAGAGTGCACGCGCGTCTGCCGCCGCGCCTTCTGCAGCAGCGCCACGTCCTCAAACAGGGGCCAATCGGGAAAACCGCCCAGCGTAAGGAAAAAGGAACGGCGGACGACGATGCACTGGTCGCCAAAGGTCGTAAAAACGGAGTCGAAGCGAGAGAAAAAGGTGTAGACGGCAAAGAGCCAGTGCGCCTGATCGAAGGCCAGACGAAACGTCCCGATCTGCGCGTCCCCCGCGGCGAAGCGCTCGCGCAGCAAGCTAAATGCGTTGGCCGGCAATTGCGTGTCCGCGTGCAGAAAGAGGAGGACGTCGCCCGTCGCCTGCGCAGCGCCCGCGTTAAGCTGGCTGCCCCGGCCGCGCCTCCCTTCGACCACGATGGCTCCGGCCTGCGCCGCCAGCGCCGCCGTCGCGTCGTCGCTGCCGCCGTCGGCCACGATCACCTCCGCTCCCGGCTCCAGCGCCAGCGTCCGGCGAACCTGCTCCCCGATGACGGTCGCCTCGTTCAGCGTCGGGATGACGACGGAAAAGCGAACGTCCTCATCACGCCTCATCGCCGAGAATGGCCTCCAGCTCGCCGGTCGCCTCCTCCGCCGCCGCTATCTCCTCCGCAACCTGGCGAATCGCCTCATCGCCGATCCACCCCTCTTGCGCCGCGTGCCTGGCCATCGCCAACGTGTCTTCTGCCAGGATGAGCGTGCTGCCCGCCGCCCGTATCTCCTCCGCCAGCTTGCGGACGGCCGCCGCGCGCCCACCATCTTCCTCCACGCTGCGAATATAAACGGCCAGCACCCGGCCGGGATAAGCCTCCACCACCTCCCGGTAAATCTCCGGATCCTGCTGCCCGCTATCCCCGATGAGGATGAAGGACAAATCGTCGTAAAAATCGAACAGCCGGTGCAGGACGTCGATCTTGTGCGCCCGATTCTCCGTCGGCAAGATCTCCGAGCGCGTCACGCCCCAATCGCGCAAGAAGAGGGGCGCGCGCGGGATCTCCTGGAGTTGGAAAAACTCCACCAGCAAGTCATAAAGATTCCAGGGGCTGCTGGAGAGGAAAAAGAGCGGATTCCGCCCGTCGCCGGCCGGGCCTTGTTGCAGGGCACGGTAGAAGGCGGCCACGCCGGGAAAGGGGAGGCGTGTGCGCGCGTTCCCCAGGAAGACGGTGCGCGCCATGCGCACGAGGTCGGTCACGTGGGATTGTAGGACAGTATCGTCAATGTCGCTGATGACGGCCAGCGACGCTTCTGGCGGCGGCGCCAGCACCCGGCCGGTCGCCCGCACCGGGCGGCCGTCTTCCGCCTCGGGCGCCAGCAGTTCCAGCTCCACGTCATGCCATAGGCGGTCGGCCGGCGCCGGTTTAGACGGCTCAAGCCACACTTCGAAGAAACCTTCTTCGTCGGCCACCACCTCCTCCACCACGTCCTGGAACAGGACGCGCACGCGGGCGCCGGGCACCTCGTCGCTGTCCAGGCGGCGGAAGGTATTCAGCAAATTGCGCCATACGGTGTCGTCGTCCGTGGACAAGGTGATCCCCTCGTCCTCCAGCACGCGCCCCTTCAGATAGAGCCGACGTCGCGAACCATATCCGCGGTAAGGGAGTACGAGCAACGGATCTTCCCGCCCCAAGCGCTCGGCCAACCGATACTTCAGGTCGTCGAACTCGCTTTCGACGTCATGGGCCACCCTCGCCAGGATTTTTCTCCAGTTACTCATCTCTCCGTTCCTTTTTGATTGCCGCGCCTTCTGGTAATCTCGGGCCGCCGCGCCCGGTGGCGCTTGCCTCTTTCGCCGACCATTATAGGATATAATCATCTGGAGAACCCAAGCAAGCGCCCGAGCACATGGAAACCACTACGACGACCATCTTCTTCATCTCCGTTCTTGCCGCCGCCATCCCGGCCGGCCTCTACGTCGCCCTCATCTACTGGGTCGATCATTACGAGAAAGAGCCGGCCTGGCTACTGGCCTCTACTTTCTTCTGGGGCGCCTTCCCCGCCATCGTTCTCGCCATCATTCTCAACCTCGTCGGCAGCCTCCCCTTCTACCTTCTGGCCGGGCCAGACGTCGCCGACGCCGTCGGAGCCGTTCTCATTGCGCCGCCGGTCGAGGAAACGGTCAAAGCCATCGCCCTGCTTGGCGTTTTCCTCCTGCTCCGCCACGAAGTAGACGGCCTGCTCGACGGCATCATCTACGGCGCCATGGTAGGGATGGGCTTCGCCATGGTGGAAAACGTGTTCTACTTCATGAGCGTCTACGGCGAAGGCGGCCTCGAAGCGTGGCGGATGAACATCTTCTTCCGCGCCGTCCTCTTCGGCCTCAACCACTCCCTCTTCACCAGCATGACCGGGCTGGGACTGGCCATCGGGCGCTTTGCCTCCAGCCGGCCGGCGCGGCTGCTGGCTCCCGTGGCGGGCTGGACGGCCGCCACCTTCCTCCACGCCGTACACAACCTGGGCGCTTCCCTCGGCGGGCCCTTCTGCTTCATCCTTCCCTTCACCGATTGGGGCGGCGTCGCCCTCGTCATCGTCATCATCGTCTGGGCGCTCTGGCAGGAAAAACAGTGGATCCGCTCCTACCTGAAGGAAGAGGTCGCCCGCGGGACCATCACGCTGCGCCAGTACGAACGGGCCAGCTCCGGCCGGGCCCGGCTCCGTCATTGCGCTAACATTCTCGTCAACCGGGGGCTGAGCGACTACCGGCGGGCCGTCCGCTTTTACCACCACTGCAGCGAACTGGCCTACAAAAAACACCACTACGCCCTCCTCCAGGAACCGGAAAGCGAAGAGCGCACCCGCCGCCTACGAAAAACGCTCGCCCAATTGAGTCGCCAGATCTAAGCGCCCGATTTTCCCGGAAACTGATACGTCTCGATCGGCCGGATTCGTTCGACCGTTTCCGGGAAAATAAGAGCCTTGGGCCCTCACTAAGCGTCCGCCGCCAAAGACCGGCCGCTTATAGGGTCAACAGGTTATCGATCTGCTCCCAGTGGGCGGCGTCATGCTGCACCGCCAGATTCAACAACTCGTGAAGACTCGTCGGGCCGAAAAAGGCGTGCTGCCCTTGCCGCTTCCAGACCGCCTCGTCCAGATCCTGCAGCAGGACCAGCGTCTCGCGCCGCGCCTCCAGAAATTGCGCCAGCGCCGTCGGGCCGTGCTGCTCCCGGTAGGCGCGTTCCTCAATCCAATCGTCGGCGGCCACGCCGGGAATGAAGGCCTCTCCCTCCTCGATGAGCGCCCGAAAACGGCGCTGGTGGACCTCCTTCTCCACGTCGCGCAGGTGGCAGACGACCTCCGTCAGACACCACTCCCCCGGCGCCGGCGCACACTCCCAGTCTACGAGGGGATCCGACAGGGCCTGTTCGACGTCGCGGGCAAAGCTCTCCAGACGTTGGAGCAAGGTGGGAACGGGGAGTGGTTCTTGCATAGCCCTGGGCTCAGGAAGCGCCGTCCGTCGCCGCATTGGGCGAGGCGGCTCCCTGCTCGCCAAATAACCAGCGGTGGAAGGTCTCCAGCGAGCCAGCGCCTATCAGCAGCCCCTCCTCAACCAGCGGCGCGGGAAGCTCTGCTCCCTCCGGCGCGATCCAATAGGTGCGCATGCCCAACGCGGCCGCCGGTGCGATGTCGTTCTCCCAATGATCTCCGACCATCAGCGTCGTCTCCGGCTGCGCGCCCACGCGCGTCAGAATCTCGCGATAATACGCCGCGTGCGGTTTGGCGGCGTGCATATTCTCGTAGCTCGTCACCAACGCAAAGTCGAACTCCGCCGGCGGCAAGCCAGCCCACGCCAGCCGGTGTTCGATTGCCCGGCGCGGGAAAAGGGGGTTGGTCGCGATGGCCACCTGCAACCCTCGCTCAAAACAGGCGCACACCAGATCCCTGGCCACCGGTTTCCGCTCCGTCACCGCCTGTAACTTGGGAAACTCCTCTTCGTAGAAGCGGTTGAAGAACGGCTCCGCTTCCTCTCGCGCCACGCCCGTACGCTCCGAAAACGTGCGCCAAAACTTTTCCCGGTTCGTTCGCCCAGGATCGGGATTGGCGATCATCGCCTGGGTCCCATGCAAAAGCTCCTGCAACAACTGGTCGCGATCGGCGAAGATCGGTCGTGCGTATTCGCCCAGCAGGGCAAAATAGCGGGGTAGAAAGTGCTCCATGTTATTCCCCAGCAGCGTATCGTCCAGGTCGAAGAAGACGGTTTCCACGTTCTTACTCGTCATCGAATAACTCCTCGATACCCGGCTTCTCCATGGCGCATTGGCGACACCCCACCCGCGGCTCCGGTACGTCCACCAGGTGGCGGCTACAGAAAGCTTCCACTTCCACCCGCCGGCCGACCAGTCCCAGAAACCCTTTCTTGACGGTGCCTTCCAGCACCAGGTGCGGGCTGCTGTTGGCCTGCAAGATCTCCGGGACAGGGCAATGGAAGCAATCATCCGGCCGCCACTCGGGCGAGCGGGGATTGCTCTGGATCAAGCGACACTCCTGCACGGACCGGCCGCGGTGGAAATTCTCAAAGTAAAAACGACACTCTTGTCCGGCCGGTGTTTCCATAGGATGTAATCAATCGTAATACTCCACTCCCAGGTGCGTGATCAGATCCTCACCCTGCAAGTAGCGTAAATTATTCTTCAACTTCTTCAACTGAATGAAGAGATCGTGCTCCGGGTACAGTTCCGGCGCACACATCGGACTCTTGAAATAGAAACTGAGCCACTCTTGAATGCCGCGCCAGCCAGAACGCTGGGCCAGGTCCATGAAAAGCACCAGGTCAAGCACCAACGGCGCCGCCAGGATGCTATCCCGGCATAAGAAATCGACCTTAATCTGCATCGGGTAGCCGAGCCAGCCGAAGATGTCGATGTTGTCCCACCCTTCCTTATTATCTCCCCGGGGCGGATAGTAGTTGATGCGTACCTTGTGGTAGAAATCCTCGTATAGCTCCGGGTAGAGGTGGGGCTGTAAAATGTAATCCAGCACGCCTAGCTTGCTCTCCTCCTTGGTGCGGAACGACTCGGGATCGTCCAGCACCTCGCCGTCCCGGTTGCCCAGGATGTTGGTGGAGAACCAGCCATCCAGGCCCAGCAGGCGAGCCTTCAGACCCGGGGCCAGTATCGTCTTCATCAACGTCTGCCCCGTCTTGAAATCCTTGCCGGCAATCGGCACGTCCTTCTCCATCGCCAGCTCGACCATCGCCGGCATGTCGACCGACAGATTGGGCGCGCCGTTGACGTAAGGCACCCCTTCCTGCAGCGCGGCGTAGGCGTAGATCATGCTCGGCGCGATCTCCCGGCTGTTCTTGCGCAGCCCTTCCTCAAACGCTTCCAGCGTGGCGTGAGTCTCAGAAGGTTTGATGAAGATTTCCGTACTTCCGCACCAGACCATCACCAACCGGTCCAGGCCGTGCTCCTGCCGGAACTGGCGGATATCCTCGCGCAACTGCTCCGCCAGCTCCATCTTGGTCGCTCCCTGCTTCACGTGGGGTCCGTCCAGGCGCTTCACGTAATTGTGGTCGAAGACGGCCTTCATCGGCCGGATTGCCTCCAATTCTTCGCGCACGGCGTCCAGGTGTTCATCCCCCAGGACGGCCGCGTGCCTGGCGGCTTCGTAAGCGTTGTCGTCGAAAATGTCCCACCCCCCGAAAACCATGTCATCCAGCTCCGCCAGCGGCACAAACTCCTTGATCAGCGGCGAACGTTCCTCCGTGCGCTTGCCCAGGCGAATCGTCCCCATCTGAGACAGGCTACCGATGGGATTCGCCAGATTACGGCGGACGTTGAGCACCCCGGCGATAAAAGTCGTGCCAACGGCTCCCAGGCCCGGTATGAGCGCGCCCAGTTTGCCTTCCGGTTCTTCGATAACGTGCGTCATATTGTACTCCTCCGTGCCGCAAAGTGCGCCAAGAGCATTGATTCCTTTGTAGAAAACGACAAACAAAAAAGCGATCCTCAGCGGATCGCTTTCCAGCGCGCCCTGAGAGACTCGAACTCCCGACCTGCTGATCCGTAGTCAGCCGCTCTATTCCACTGAGCTAAGGGCGCTTTCTTGATTCAGGGCCCCCGGCGTCGCCGGGCGCCCACAGCGGGGAGGATGGGATTCGAACCCATGAACGGCTTCTACACCGTTAACCGCTTAGCAGGCGGCCCCAATCGTCCACTCTGGCACCTCCCCAAAAACGTTTATTCTCAATTGTTAAAGGCGGAGGGAGAGGGATTCGAACCCCCGGTGAGCTTGCGCCCACTACGGTTTTCAAGACCGTTGCCTTCGTCCACTCGGCCATCCCTCCCTTGCGCAGAGGGTTATTTTGACCGGTAAAAAAGTATAGCACGTCCCCTCACGGGTGTCAAAAATGGGTCGCTTAATTTGATATTCTTTTAACATAAAGCAGAGGCAAACGCGGGCCAGTAGCGCCGCCGTCAACGGGCGCCCGAGGCGGGCCCGTGTAGCCTCAATCCCTCCACCTCCAGCCACTGTTCCCGTCCCGTGGCCAACGTCCCCCAGCGGATGCGGCCGGTAGGGCGGGCCACCAGATACTGGTTGTCCACCCAGCAGACGAACCCCAACGGGCCGCGCGGTCGCCACGGCGTCTGCCACACCGGTTCCCCATCCACCCAGAAGAAGCAGCCGCGCGGCCGCCAAGCCAGGCGATAGGTGTGCCACTCGCCCATCTCCGCCGTCACCGGCCGGTAGCTGATACCCAGCGCCCGCCGCACAACCGGCCACAGGCGCCGACGAACGGCCGCCACCTGGTTGAGGGCCACCACCAGCGGCGCCAGCGGCGCCCAGGCCAGGGCGCGGGGCGCTCCCGCGTCGATGGTACTCACAAACCAACCACGGCCCATCCGTCCCACTGGCGCCAGCGGCAAGTCGTTCGGCTCCGAGGCGTAGAAGAACCACGCCGCCTGCGGCAGCGCCGGCAGCCATCCCGTCCCCGGCCCAAAAGGCGCGTTCCAGAACCCGAAGCCCGCCGTCCCCTTCAGCTCTCCCGCTCCATGAGAGAAGCGGGCGCGCAGCGCCAGCGTCGTCCCCGGCCCCCAAAGATAGTCGCCGCGAGAGAGGCCGCCATAGTCATCCACCTGCGCGTCGGCGTACCCCTCCTCTACCGCCGGCAACACCAGACGAAAGTTACCGGCTGCCGGCTCCCCCTGTACGATGCCGTCGCCAATCTCTACCGCTCGTCTCCTGCTCTCCGGTTGAGCCACCATCTTACCACCTTAGAAATAAATGCAGTTCTGTCACAATCCTGTATAATGGGCACGCAATTATTGGAGGTGTTATGGAAATTAGCTGGTATGGAATGAGTTGTTTCCGCTTGAAAGAGCGCAGCATGGCGACCGTCGTGACCGATCCCTATAACGGCAATATCGGCCTGCCGCCGCTCAATCTAGAGGCCGACGTGGTGACCATCAGCCACGACGCCGAAGGGCACAATCACACGGCCGCCGTTAGCGGTTACGACTTCGCCCTCACCGGCCCCGGCGAGTACGAGATCGGCGGCGTCTTCATCACCGGCATCTCCACAGCACAGGAACCCCGAAGCAAGCCAAACGTTCTCTACATGTTCGACTACGAGGGGGTGACCATTGCCCACCTGGGTGATATGGCCAAAGTACCCAATCAGACTCAGATCGAAGCGCTGGAACAGGTCAACGTTCTCCTGGTGCCCGTCGGTGGGGGCAACAGCCTGAATGCCGCCCAGGCGGCCGAGCTGGTGTCGATGCTGGAACCGAACGTCGTCGTTCCCATGCACTACCAGATCCCGGCGCTTAAGGTCGAGCTCGACGGCGTCGAGCGTTTTCTCAACGAAATGGGGGTGACCGAACCGACCGAAGACACCAGCCTAAGAGTCTCCTCCACCTCCGCCTCAGAGGAGACGGAAGTGGTCCTGCTCAAGCCGCAAATTTAAGTAAACGATGCTCGTCTGGCCCCAAACCGGCCGGCGGGCGGCAGAAGAGAGATGACAGCGATGGCTACAAAACTACTCATGCGCTGGGACATCCGGCCAGAACGCGAAGCAGAATACTCCGATTTCGTCGCCAACGAATTCATTCCGCGGATCAACAAGCTGGGCATCGTCGAGATCCAGGCCTGGTACACCGTCTACGGCGACTGCGAACAGATCATGGTCAGCGGCGTGACGCAGACGATGGAACAAATGAGATATATCCTGGATAGCGATGAATGGGACCGCCTGCGCGATCAACTCGACGGACTGGTGGAAAATTTCAGCATCAAGGTCATTCCTGCCGGCCCCGGATTCCAGATTTAGGGCACAAGACAAAAAGCCTACGCTTCGCGCGCAGGCCTCTCCGATTCCTCTCCTCTCCCCAACGCGAACGTCAGAAGCGGTAACGTCAGTCGCTTACCTTCTCTTTCTTCTTCTCACCCGCACCGGTTTCCGCCTTATCTGTCTTCTCTTCTTTCTTTGCGTCCGCCCCCGCCTCCGGCGCTTTATCCGAGCGACCGTTCTGTGCGCCGACATGCCCGTTCTTGCCGTTCCGGCTGTCTGTGATGTAGAATCCACTACCTTTAAATACGACGCCGACGTTATTGATAACGCGCCGCACCTCACCCGTATCGCACGATGGGCAATCCGTTAGCGGGTCATCAGAGAAACGCTGGTGCGCTTCAAAGGTATGCTCGCAATCCTCACACTTATACACATAAGTTGGCATGGTTTCTCACCTCAAACGTCGTAAATCCACTTCCGGAACGGGAAGATTGTAACGGTCACGCTCTTGCTAGGCAACAATTGGAAAACAGCGTTCCTTATAGTAACCTAATTTCGTAAACATTAAGTTAAAATGGCTGCCGGAATTTCCGGAAGGAGGAAATAATGACGATTGACGAAGCTCGCGCCCGGATCAAAGCTCGCGTGTGGCAGACACTGGCCAAGAGCGACCTCGAAATTAAAAATCTACCGGAGAGCGATCTGGAGGAACTGGTAGAGATTGTCACCGACGCCGCACTGCTGGAAATCGACGAAGAAATCGGCAAAACGTTGGAACCGGCCGCAGAGAAGGACAAACCGCCGGCCGAGCGCGAAGAGCAAGAGGGCGAACGCATTCTCTGGGAAGGAAGGCCCCTCTTATCCGTCAGTACCCGCTACGTCATCACCAACGAACGGGTACGACTCATCGAAGGGCTCCTGGGCAAAGAGCGCGAAGATATCGAACTGGTGCGCATTCAGGACATCGACCAGAAGCAATCCATGAGTGAGCGCCTGTTGAACGTGGGCGACATCATCATCCACAGCCACGATCCCAGCCACCCGAAGGCCGAGTTACGCAATGTGCGGGAACCGGAGAACGTTCACGAAATCTTGCGGCGCGCCGTCCTCTCCGCGCGCGAAAAATATGGCATGAGATATCGCGAGGAAATGTAGGGGTCATTCCCCCCGAGCAGGAGCAGACGCCGACCTAAGATTCGGCCAACAATTCTAGCCGCTCCCGGTCGAGCAAGATCACCTTTTTCCGGCCGATTTCCACCAAACCATCGGCCTTAAACTCGTTCAGGGTCTGGGTGATCGTCTCCCGATACGTGCCCAACATCTCACCCAGATCCTGATGGGTATAACCGGTTACCCGGTCGCCCTCCTCCTCGGCCGCCAGGCGCAGCAAAAGGCTGGCCAGGCGCGCCGGAATGCTCTTGAAGGCGATATCCTCCAGGCGGCGCTCCATCTGGGTCAGCCGGTCACCCAGCGACTCCATAAAACGCAGGGCCACCTTCGGCTTCTCCCGCATCAGCCGTTCCACGTCCGCGCGGCTCATCACGCACAGCATACACTCGTCCAGCGCCTCGGCGTACGTGTTGTGCATCCCCTGCCCCACCAGCGACATCTCTCCAAAGATGGCGCCCGGGCCGAGCGTGGCCACCACCAGTTTCTTGCCCTCGGGCGACAGGCGATAAAGCTGAACGCGCCCCTTCTTCAGAAGGAACAACACTTCGCCGGTGTCCTCCGGCATGTAAAATATCTTGCCGGGCGCACAGCTAGACATCGTGATCTGGCGATCCATCTCCGCCAGTTCCGCCAGGCTCAGGTCGCGGAATATCTCGATGGTCGAAAGATAATTTAGTTTCTGGTCATTCAGACTCTGGGTCTTAACTTGTGCCATCGGTAGCCTTTCTTTCATCAAACATTCTCGGGGCGTCGGCGCAGAGACTCTATCCGGCGGCCGCCAGTTTCTGCTGCAACGCCTCCCAATGAGGGTTGCCGAGAAAGATCACCTTTCCGTCCAGAACGTAAGTCGGCGCGGCAAAGACGTGGCTCGGGCGCCGTTCGCTGTTCAGATCCACCAGCTCCACCTCAACGTCCCTCATGCTGGCCCTCACCTCGGCCGCCAAACGCCGCGACTCTTCGCACGACCAGCAATGATCCGTCACGTATATCTCTAATTTCGTCATTTTTACGTCCTTTTGCTCCATCAGTCGCTCCGCATAATACCATACCGCAAAACGAGAGGACGTAAAACTCGTTACAAAGCGCGCTCAAAGGCGCCCATTCACAATAGATTAACCTCCGTCTGTCCAGAGTTGCCGGGCAGCCAGAAACCAACCACCGCGCCGCCCTCCTCCGCATTCTCCGCCCAGATCCGCCCTTGATGCGCTTCGACGACGGCGTGCGCGATGGCCAGCCCCAGACCGGCACCGCCCGTGGCCCGGCTGCGCGCCTGCTCCCCACGGTAAAACTGTTCAAAGATGCGCGGCAAATCCTCCGCAGAGAAACCGGGGCCGCTATCCTCAACCTCTACGTAAATACCGCCGTCCCCCGGCCGGGCGCGCACACACACCGTCCCGCCGGCCGGCGTATGTTGCAGCGCGTTGCCGATCAGGTTTGCCAGCACGCGGCCGATACGCGAGGCGTTCATCATCACCGGGCTTACTCCCTCCGCTACCTCCCCTTCCAGCGCCACCTCTTGCCGGCTCGCCAGCGGCTGAAAACGCTCCAGCGCGTCAGAGATCAGGTCGCCGATAGAATGGCGCGCCATCTCCAGCTTGAGCCCGCCCGCCTGCAACTGAGCCAGCTCAAAGAGATCGTCGATGAGGTCATTCAGAGCCAGGATGTCGGCGCGAATCGTGCGATAATACCGTTGCACCCGTTCCGGATCGTCCACGACGCCGTCGCTCAACGCTTCGACCATGGCGCGTACGCTGGTTAGCGGCGTCCGCAAGTCGTGCGACGTCCAGGCGATGAGGTCCCGGCGCAACCGCTCCACCTCCTCCCGTCGCGCCGCCGCCTCCTCCAATTGCGCCGCCATCTCGTTAAAAGCCTCCGCCACCTGAGCCACTTCGTCCCGGCCGCTCACCGGCGCGCGTGCACTGAGGTTGCCGGCGGCCACCTCCCGCGCCGTTTCCGCCAACTGGCGCAGGCTGTCGGAGACGCTGGCCGCGACGAAAATCCCAAACGTCGACGCGATGATCCCGCCGAAGACTAAAAGCACGATAGAGAGCGCCAGGTCGTGGTCGTTAACGAACATATATTGCGCCATTACGAGGACGTTGACCAGTAACAAGAGCGCCGCCCACACGTAAGCCAGCACCAGCGTCAGGCTCAGCGACGGTGAACGCGCCAGCCCGCGCCGGTACAGAAAAAAGCTCAGCGCCAGGGAGAGAATGGACGTCACGCCCAGCGTGCGTACCAGCTCCGTCAACTCGGCCAGCGGCGGCTGCATGAGCACGGTCATCACCACGGCCGCCACCGCCAGCGCCACCGCCACCCCGAGCAGCAGGACCCGCGCCGGGGAAGCGCTCAACCACTCAATCGTTCGCCTTGGTACGCGTGCACCATCAATCATAAGGATCACTCTTCCGGATCGAATTTGTAACCGACGCCCCACACCGTCAGCAACCACTCCGGTTCGCTGGGATTCTCTTCAATCTTCTCCCGCAGTCGCCGGATGTGAACCGTGATCGTGCTGGGATCGACGTAATCAGAAAAGCCCCAGACGTTCTCCAGCAATTGCTGGCGAGAAAAGACCTGGCGTGGGTGTCGCGCCATAAACCACAACAGGTTGAACTCCGTCGCCGTCAAATCGAGTTCCTCGCCGTCCATCTCCACCAGCCGCTTCTTGGGATCGATGGTCAGACGGCCGTACGTTATCGATTGCTCGCCCTCACCGCCGGCCGGGGGACCGCCCTTCGCCCGCCGCAGCACGGCCTTCACGCGAGCTACCAGCTCGGCCGGCGAGAAAGGCTTGGTCACGTAATCGTCTGCCCCCAGCTCCAGGCCATAGATGCGGTCCGTTTCCTGGCTGCGCGCCGTCAACATGATCACGGGCACCCTTTCACCCTCCTCCCGTCCCAGGCGGCGCATAATCTCCAGCCCGTCGACGTGCGGGAGCATCACGTCCAGAACGACGAGGGCCGGTTTCCGTTCGCTCAGGGCCGTCAGCGCTTCCCGGCCGTCCCGCGCCTGCCGAACGTCGAAGCCTTCCCGTTCCAGGTAAAGACAGACCACTTCCACCACCGATGCCTCGTCATCAACCACTAAGATGTCGTCTGTCTCTTTCGTCGTCATCGGCTGTTCCACTCCATATTCTGATCGTACTCTTCAATCACGCACCTTCACCGGGCACGTCAACTCCTATTGTAACGCAATTTCTTACAGCCTCCTTACAACGCGCCGTCGTAAGCCTTTTGTAAGAAATCGACAACGGCCGCTTAAGAATTTGCCGCTACTATGCTACCATGTAAACGAGAGCAGGCTGCGCGTATGGCCTGCCTACCCACCACAGATCCTTTATCCGGAGTCACAAATAATGCGTAAACCTTCACTTGCCCTCGGCGCACTTTTTGGCGCGCTTACCAGCCTGCCACTGATGGCCCTCTTTTATCTCGGCCAGACGTTGGCCGGGCTACCGTTTATCCCTTTCGACCTCTTTGACTGGCTGGCGCGCGTTCTGCCCGGCCCGGTCGTTACGCTGGGCATCGACAGCATGGTGGAGGCCATTCGCTTCCTGAACGTCGGCGCCGTCAGCGAGACGGCCAAGACGGCCGAGCAGTTGATGGCCCTCATCCTCTTCGTGGCCCTCATCACCGTCACCGGCCTGATCGTGGCTTTCATACAGCGCGGCCCCTCCCGAAGCAACGTGCAGGTTGGGGCGGCCGCCGGTCTGGGCCTCCTCTTCCTCTTCGTCGTCGTCTGGGCCTGGCTCGGTCCCGGCAGCAGCCCCCTGCTCACCCTAGTCTGGCTGGGCGCCCTTACCATCGGCTGGGGCGGCATCCTGGGACGCCTTATCGGCGCCACCGCCGCGGAACCCGTTACCGGCGAAGCGGCCGCCGAAGAAACGACAGAAGTGGACGCCGGCCGGCGCGACCTGCTCCTGAAGGTCGCCGGCGGCTCCATTGGCCTCGCCCTGGGCGGCTGGGGCCTGGGCCGCGTCCTCGCCGAAAGCGCGGCAGATACGGCCGCCGAGGCCGGGGCCAGCCAGCCGCTTGCCGAAGCGGCGCCCACCCGCCCCCAGCCAACGGCCGCCCCAACGGCCGGCGCCAACGTCACAGCTACGCCCACGCCCAACCTCGAGGATCGCATTGAACCCGCACCGGGCACCCGTCCCGAAGTAACGCCCACCGAAGATTTCTACCGCATCGACATCAACACCCGTCCTCCCGTCATCGACGGCGACGCCTGGGAATTGGAAGTCGGCGGCCTTTTCCAGCAACCGCGCAACCTGACGCTGGAAGACCTGATGGCTTACCCGGCCGTTACCCAGGCTATCACCCTCAGTTGCATCTCCAACCGGATTGCGGGCGACCTCATCAGCACCGGCTACTGGACCGGCCTGCGTCTGCGCGACCTAGTGGCCGACTTACAATTGGAGCCAGAAGCCGGCGCCCTCTTCCTGGAAGCCGAGGATGGCTTCTTTGAAACCGTCACGGCCGAAGATATGATGGACGAACGCACCCTGCTCGTCTACGGGATGAACGGCGAAACGTTACCCGTCGAGCACGGCTATCCGCTCCGCATCTACATTCCCAACCGTTATGGTATGAAACAACCGAAGTGGATCGTCCGCATGGAAGCCATCGAAGCGTGGCGCCCCGGTTACTGGGTGGAGCGCGGATGGAGCCGTGAGGCCCGGCCGCACATCGTTTCCGTCATTGACACCATCGCCGAAGACGCCGCCGAAAATGGCGCGGTGCCCGTCGGCGGTATCGCCTGGGCCGGCGACCGCGGTATCCAGAAGGTTGAACTCCAGGTTGACGACGGCCCATGGGAGGAAGCTGAGTTGCGCAAGCCGCCCCTGAGCACGCTCACCTGGGTGCAGTGGCGTTACAATTGGCCGGCCGAACCAGGCTCGCACACGTTGACCGTGCGCGCTACCGACGGAACCGGCACCCTACAAACGGCCGAAGAGACCGGCGTCCGTCCCGACGGCGCCACCGGATACCATTCGAGAAACGTGTCGATCTAACCGGACGAGTAATCGAGAGCAAAGAGAGGAGTGAACGCTCAAATTCGTCCTCCTCTTTAAGCACCAGAAAGGAGGCAGCATGAAAAGAGTGCGGCTGACGTTAGTGACACTTTTCCTGATGCTGGGGGCGGCCGTCCTCGTCGCCTGTGGCAGCACCGAGAGCGCCGAACCGGCCGCCGCGCCCACCGAAGCCCCGACCGAATCTGGGACGGACGCCAGCACCGGCGCGGCCAGCGATACCGGCGACGCGCCGACAGAAAACAACGCCGCCGGCACACCCAAATTTATCGAGTTCTACGCCGAGTGGTGACCGACTTGCCAGAGCATGGAGCCCATGGTCCATGGGCTAGAGCGAGAGTACGGAGAGCAAATTGAATTCGTCTATTTAGACATCGACGACCCCAGCACGGACGCCGCCAAGGAGAAATACGGCTACCGCGTCCAGCCCCACTTCTTCCTCGTCGACGCCAACGGCGAGGTCGTACAGGAGTGGCTCGGGCCGGTGCAAAGGGAACAATTCGTGGAGGCTTTCCAGACCGTGCTCGAATAAGAAATACCCCCGGATGGATTCGAACCATCATCGGTCGCTTAGGAGGCGACTGTTCTATCCATTGAACTACGGGGGCTTGACCCCCAAAATTATAACAAGAGCCGGTGGATACGTCTAAATGGTGCATTCGCTCAATCCGCGAACCTCCGGGTGGCTTACGCCTCGTCTTATCCACGCGAGCGTCGTTCGCTGAGCCTCCCGGAGATTTTCTATTTGGTGCACGAAGCCCACGGCCGACCCCTTCCCGCTTGTCACCTTTCCCAAATCGACTAAAGTAGGTTCCACAGAGACAACTCTGTAAACGGCCCTGCCACTTTAGGCAGAGCCGCCGGCGACTCGTCGGCGGCCTGCTGGCTCTCGGCCGCGCTGAGCGACGACAAACCATTAACGGGAAGGGAACATGAAACGAATCGGCGTATTGACCAGCGGCGGAGACGCGCCGGGCATGAACGCGGCCGTGCGCGCCGTCGTCCGCACCGCCCTCGACATGGGCGTCGAGGTATTCGCCATCCTCGAAGGGTACAACGGCATGGTCAGTGGGGGCGATCAGATCCGGCCCATCGGCTGGAACGACGTGGGCGGCATTCTCCACCGTGGCGGCACCGTCATCGGCACAGCCCGCAGCGAAGCCTTTCGCCACAGGGAGGGCCGGCGACAGGCAGCCCACAACCTCCTCACAAACCGCATCGAAGGCCTCGTCGTCGTCGGCGGCGACGGCAGCCTCACCGGCGCCAGCATCTTCCGCGACGAATGGCCTGAATTGCTGGACGAACTCATTGCCGACGGAGCGTTCACGGCCGAAGAGGTTGAACCGTATCGCCATCTGGCCATCGTCGGCCTCGTCGGTTCCATCGACAACGACATGTTCGGAACCGACGTCACCATCGGCGCCGACACCGCCCTCCAGCGCATCACCCACGCCATTGACGCCATCTCCAGCACGGCCGCCAGCCACCAGCGGAGCTTCGTGGTCGAGGTCATGGGCCGTCACTGCGGCTACCTGGCCCTGATGGGCGCCCTGGCCACCGGCGCCGACTGGGTCCTTATTCCCGAATCGCCGCCGGCCCTGGAGAACTGGGAAGACAAGATGTGCGAGTTGTTACGCAGGGGGCGCGAACTCGGCCGGCGCGACAGCATCGTCGTCGTCGCCGAAGGCGCCCGCGACTGGAACGGAAAACCCATCAGCAGCCACTACGTCAAGCAAGTTCTCGAGGAGAAGCTGGGCTGGGACACGCGCCTGACCATTCTCGGTCACGTCCAGCGCGGCGGTTCGCCCAGCGCCTTCGACCGCAACCTGGCCACTCTCAGCGGCGCCGAGGCCGTGCGCCTCCTCGTCGAACTCGAAGCGGACGATCCCGTCTACGTCGTCGGCATCATCGGCAACAACGTCAGCAAAACGCCCCTGGACGTCTGCCTCTCCAAGAACGAATCGGTGTGGGACGCGTTGGACGCCAAGGATTTCGAGAAAGCGATGGACATCCGCGGCAAGAGCTTTGCCGACGCTTTTTCGACGCTGCGCACGCTGGTTCGCGCCGAGCCCCACGAGCGGGAGGAGGAGAAACCCTCTTTCCGGCTGGCCGTCATGAACGCGGGCGCCCCCGCCCCGGGCATGAACACGGCCGTGCGCGCCGCCGTCCGCCTGGGCATCGACGCCGGCCACGAAATGCTGGGCGTCTATCACGGCTTCCGCGGCCTCATCGACGGCGACATCCAGGAAATGGAGTGGATGAGCGTCAACGGCTGGGCCATCCGCGGCGGCTCTGAACTGGGCACCAATCGCAAGAAGCCGGACGGCGCCGACTATTACACCATCGCCCGCAACCTAGAAAACTACGGCATCCAGGGCCTGCTCCTCATCGGCGGCTGGTCCGGCTACGAGGCCGCCATCGATCTCCACGAGATGCGCGATCAGTTTCCTGCCTTTGACATCCCCATCGTCTGCCTGCCGGCGACCATCGACAACGACCTGCCCGCCACGGAGTTGAGCGTCGGTGCCGACACGGCGCTGAACAGTATCGTCGACGCCGTAGACAAGATCAAGCAGTCGGCCGTCGCCACCCGCCGCGCCTTCGTGGTCGAAGTGATGGGCGGCCGATGCGGATATCTGGCGCTGATGAGCGCCCTGGCCACCGGCGCCGAACGCGTCTACCTCGCCGAAGAGGGCGTTACCCTGCAAGACCTCGTCCACGACGTCAACCAGCTCATCGAGGGTTTCAGCCGGGGGAAACGGTTGGGCGTCATGATCCGCAACGAAATGGCCAACCCCACGTACGACACCCGTTTTATGACCAATCTCTTTGAGGAAGAAGGGGGCGACCTTTTCGACGTGCGCCAGGCCATCCTGGGACACATTCAGCAAGGGGGATCGCCGACGCCCTTCGACCGCAACCTGGCCAGCCGTCTGGCGGCCGACTGCATCGACTACTTCGAGCGCGAGATCGGGAGGCCGCAGCCGGAAAGCGCCGTCATCGGCCTTCTGGAACAAACCATCCGCTTCACCAATCTGGAAGACATTCCCCGGTTGCTGGATCGGAAGGAAAGGCGACCTCGCAACCAGTGGTGGATGTCTCTGCGCCCCATCGCGCGTGTGCTGGCCCAACCGCGACCCAACGCCCGCGCGGCCAACCCCTGACTCCGGGCGTCAGCCCTCCGTTAGGATTCTGTAAGAAGAGCAACGCGCTCTTGACACAGGGTCGCACCAAAACATACAATCTGGTCAAATGGTAATCCTGAGAAAGATGGGAGCACGCTTACTCACCCGTGCGCGGCGGCAGCCGCCTGCTCAGCCTCACACTGTTATTCCCCCGGAACGCTTCCCCTGCTTCTTTGATAACGCACAGTTAAGGAACGTTACATGAACAAAAGATTTCCCCTCCTGTTCTTGGTCGCCACCCTCGTTGTCGTCGGGCTGGCCTGCAACGCCCTCCTCCCAACGGTCGAAACCCAGCACCCGGAGAGCGTCACCATCGATCAGGACGAAATTGTTAACCGGGCAGTCGCCACAGTAGAAGCCCGGATGGCCGAAACGGAGATCGAAACGAGCATGCCGACGACGGAGGAGACCGCCGTCGCGCCCGACCTTGAACAGGCCCTGGTCTCCATCTACCGCAACGTCAATCCTGCCGTCGTCTACATTATCACCGAGCACGAGACGGCCGATCTGGGCAGCGGCAGCGGTTTCGTCTACGACGACCAGGGGCATATCGTGACCAACAACCACGTCGTCACGGCCGGCGACGCCTTCGAGGTTGTCTTCGCCAACGGCAGCCGCCGACGCGCCACCCTGGTCGGCACCGACGTCGACAGCGACCTGGCCGTCATCAAGGTAGGCGAGCTGCCGGCCGGGATCAGCCCGGTCCCCCTCGGGGAGTTCGACGACGTTCAGGTGGGCCAGTTCGCCGTGGCCATCGGCAACCCATTCGAGCAGCAAGGCTCCATCTCGCTAGGCATTGTCAGCGCCCTTGGCCGCAGCCTGCGTTCCCAACGGCCGACGGAAGACCTCGGCTTCTTCTCGCTCCCTGAGGTCATCCAGACGGACGCCCCGATCAACCCCGGCAACTCCGGCGGCCCCCTGCTCAACATTCAGGGTGAGGTGATCGGCGTCAACAGCGCCATCCGCTCCGTCACCGGCTTTAACTCCGGCGTTGGCTTCGCCATTCCCGTCGCGGCCGTACGGCGCGTCGTCCCCGCTCTCATCGTCGAAGGGACCTATACGTACCCTTATCTGGGCATCAGCACGCCGCCCTTTGAGATCGATCTTGACACGTGGGAAGATCTCAATCTCGGCGGCTACCAGGGCGTTTACGTCACCCGCGTCACCGAAGGCGGCCCGGCCGAGGAGGCAGGGATTATCCCCATGCCCGACAATTCGCCAGAAGAGCTGGAGCCGGGCGGCGACTTGATTATTGGCATTGACGATCAGGAAGTACGAGAGTTCCACGACCTCATCAGCTATCTTGTCTTTGAAACCGAAGTGGGGCAGACGGTCGACCTCACCATCGTCCGCGACGGCGAGGAAATGACCGTTCCCATCACCCTGGGCGCACGCCCCTGATTCAGGACACACTATCTGCGGCCGGCCGGCGGCAACCGGCGACTCTTTATCAGGCTCCCGGCCGGTTTGAACAAATAGGAGGAAAAGATGTTCACGCAGGAAAACCTGGAAGAATTATTGGCCTTTGACGCAGGCGACGATCAGGTCGTCAGCCTTTACATCAACGCCGATCCGTCGGCGAACCCGATGGAAACTATCAAACTCCAAGTGCGCGGTTTACTGAAGGAGGTACCGTCACAAGACGACGTCGAACGCATCGAACAATACTTCGACCTCGTACACGATTGGGGAAAGCCGGGCGTTGCCCTCTTCTCTTGCTCCGCCCACGACTTCTTCCGCGCATACCAGACGGCCGTCCCTTTCCGCAACCGTATCCGCATCAGAAACAAACCGTACGTAAAGCCCCTTCTTCACCTGACCAAATATTACGCCAACTACGGCGTCATCCTAATCGACCGCGTGGGCGCCCGCTTTTTCGACTTCCACCTTGGCGAGCTTCAGGAAACGGCCAGCACCGAAGGCGAGGACGTGCGCAAACTGAAGCACGGCCTCGGCTCCTCCGCTACCGGCCGGCGCGGCGGTCAGGGCGGCGCCCGCCAGGAAGACGAACAGGCCCAGCGCAACATGCGCGACGCGGCCGAAGCCGCCGCCCGTTTCTTCGCCCGCAAAAACATCCGCCGCCTATTCATCGGCGGCACCAACGAGAACGTCGCCCAGTTCCGGGAGATGCTGCCCCGCCAGCTACAAAGCTGCATCGCCGGCGTCTTCCCCATGGACATGGAGGCCAGCGAACAAGAGGTGAGAAAGCGCTCGCTGGAGTTGCTGCACGAGCTGAACGCCGAAAGAGAGGAACGCCTGGTCGAACAGATGTTGACCAACGCCGCCCGCGGCGGGGCCGCCGTCACCGGCCTCGGCCCGACCCTACGCATGATTTCCGACGGCCGCGTCGACACCTTGCTCGTCAGTGATGGCTTCCGCCAGCCCGGATTCCGCCATACGGCCTCCGGCTATCTCACCCAGACGGCCGACGACGACCTCTTCGGCGAAGGGGATTTTGAATCCGTACCCGACGTCGTCGACGAAGCGGTCACCCGCACCATCGAACAGGGCGGCCACGTCGAAGTCATCAGTGACAACGCCGAACTCGAAGGCGCCGGCCGAATCGGCGCCCTCTTACGCTATTAGGGCCGCTATTAGCGCCGCTATTGGCGCCGCTACCAACCGTCCCGGATTAGACCTAGCGGCCCCCCCGGCGTTTGTCCGGTCGGGGGGCCGCCCTTTTCTATGTCTGCCATCTCCCCTTTCATTGAACGCCTGGCACAGGCAGAAACGCCGCCGCTCGTCCACAACCAGTACGCCGGACCGGACGAACCCGCTCGCATTCGCCGCGCCAACCTCCGCCGCTACCTCGAGCAGATGGCCGGCCGCCGGCCGCGCGTGCTCCTGGTAGGCGAGGCGGCCGGCTACCGCGGCTGCCGCCTGACCGGCGTCCCCTTCACCAGCGAAGCCATCCTCCTGCAAGGCGTCCCCGCTCACGGCCTCCTGGGGAGCGCCAACGGCTACGTCAAGACAGACGAGCGCCGGCGCGTCGTTGGCGAGCAGACGGCCACCATCGTCTGGGACCTTCTCCGCACCCTCCGCCCCCTGCCCCTCCTGTGGAACGCCCTCCCCTTCCACCCGCACCGGCCGGGCGATCCCTGGTCCAACCGCACCCCCCGCGTCGGCGAACTCGCCCTCGGCCGCCCCTTTCTCCCCCTCTTGCTTGACCATTTTCCCATCGAGACCGTCGTCGCCGTCGGCAACAAAGCCGCCCACGCCCTCGGCCGCTGGGACATCCCCGCCCACAAAATCCGCCACCCCTCCCACGGCGGCAAAGCCCGGTTCACACAGGGCGTCCAATCCCTCCTGGCCGATTTGTAGCGCGAGTTCATCCTCCCGGAGGCCGGGCCAAGAATGCCGAAACGGCTGCGCGAGACGTTACATGGCGCACGACAGTGCCTTCGGGAGGTTTTCGGCAGCGACATCGAGAATGTTGCCGATTCATTCTTCCGGTGGAGTCATAGAATGCGGTGAGTTATAATAAGCAGGAGCATAACCAACGGAAAAGGAGAATGTCAAAACGTGCAGATAGAAGACCAGATGGGCCATACCATCCATCTGCCCACCCCACCCCGGCGCATCATTTCCCTCGTCCCCTCCCAGAGCGAACTTCTGTTTGACCTTGGCCTGGACGATGAAATCGTCGGCGTTACCACCTTTTGCGTCCACCCCCACGACAAGTGCGAATCCAAAACCGTCGTCGGGGGCACAAAGCAATTTTATTTCGAACGCATCGACGAGCTACAACCGGACCTGATCATCGGCAACAAAGAAGAAAATTACGAAAAGGGCATCGAGCGCCTGCGCGAAAAATATCCCGTGTGGATGAGCGACGTCGTCACCCTGGCCGAGGCTTACGCCATGATCGAATCTGTCGGCGCCATGGTACGCCGGCCGGAAGCGGCCGCCGACCTCGTCCTCCGCATCCGTGAGGGACTTGAAAATCTGCCCTCCTGGCCCCGCCTGCGCGTCGCCTATCTCATCTGGCGCAAGCCGTACATGGCCGCCGGGCACCGCACCTTTATCCACGAAATGTTGCATAAAGCCAACTTCGTCAACGTCTTCGGCCACCT
>JAWVYQ010000037.1:0-25675 GCA_033722615.1 Promineifilaceae bacterium (SeqCode) | reverse complement strand
TCCAACGGCCGGTCGCAATTGTCACCCCGCTGGACGAAGAGCGTCCCGTCGGCGGCAGGGACCATATCGCACACGCCCTCTTCGACGTTGTACGGCTGCCATCCCGCAGCGCTGTAAAAATGGAGCCCGCCATTGTCGCCGTACCATAAGCGCCCCAGCGCATCGCTCGCCACAGCCGACGGCACACTATCCATCGCGACAGAGTAGGTCGTCCACACGTCATCGCCTTGAGCGACCGGCGTCCCCCCGTCGTCCATTCGCGAAATCTCTCCCGGATATGCAAACCACGTATGTCGATCGTCTTCTGCAAAGATATCGGAAACGGTTTCAAACTGCGGCAGCTCGACCTCGTACCAGTCGCCTTGATGGTAGCGCAGCGGCCCGACGGGCTCATCGACACGATAATGATCATAGCCCGCAATCCACAGGTCTCCTGCGGGCGCCGGCTCGGCCGCCGTCAGAATGGGTAAATCCGTGGAAAACTGCCAGGCATCATCGTCCAGTCGCATCGTCCCTTGATCATCCACGCTTTGCATGTCGCCCCATGAGTAAGGTGCCTCATAGAGGCTATGCAAAAAAACCACTCCTTCCGTGGTCCTGACAACGTCGGTGACGTCCCGGAATCGCGGTCCGTCCTCGACTCGAGTTACCGTCAGATCCGGCCGCAATAACCAGGCAGGGCCGATCCCCCACAAACCCTCCGCCGTGGGCAGAAGCGCCGCCACCGGGCCGGGCACTCCGAGCGGCTGCTGGAGCGCCACCTCTCCGGGCTCCTCCGGCAGCTGACTGATACCGGCCGCATAATTGGAATAAGGGCCCGGTCGTTCCACCCAGCCAACCCAGACACTATCGTCTAACCCAACGGCGAGTGCCGTCGCCGTTCCGCCAAACGGGAAGTACAACGAATACGTTAGCCAGTTGTTGCCATCCCAGGCATAGATCGCCTCTGTGAAAGCCGACCAGTGTAACGCATAAACACGGTCACCGCTGTCGGTCCGAACAGAAAGGGGCATCTCATTCTCATTCGGCGGATAACGATCCTCCCAACTCAAACCATCATATACCTGGTAGCCTACCCAAACCTCGTCCCCAGCCACGGTCCATAGATCGTTGCTGTTACGCGTCTCCTTTACCTGTTCATAAGCGTCGGCTACCGCGGCATTCCGATTCGGATACGAATGCGTCGTACCGTCTGCGCCCCAGCGGCTGACACTGCCATCAGGAAGACCGTGGCTCAGCCACAGCGTGCCATCCGCGCTCACCGCAATCCCATCGACGAGGTCGGCGGGAAGGTCGCTATTGTACGGCGTGTAATGCGTCCATACGCCGTCAGGAGCGAGGCGACTAAGACCGGCGTCGCCGCCAAACCAGCGATTGCCCGCCCCATCTACGGCTACGGCGAGTACTTTACGATGCAGGAGACCAACGTCGGGACCATAACGTTGGGTGAACCCAGTCTCTTTATGCCACTCCAGGACGCTTCCCGCGCCTCCGATCCAGATCGATTCACCGTCGTCGGCCATGGCGAACTGCCCCGCGCCCCAGTTCGTCCACGTCAACTCATCAGCCGGGGGCAAATCATCCTGGCGAGATTCTCGTGAATCGGCCGGCGATGACAACAACACGATGATCAAGAACAAGAGGGCTGAAGAACCAAGCGCAAGCACCTTCTTGCCAGACATCACTCCTCTCTCCCCTCAAGATCATCAGCGGGAGCACACTCCGGCCGAAACGATCTTAACAGACGAAAAACAGACGAAAACAGTTCTATATAGCATAACACACAAAAAGCATCTCTTACCGATCTTCCCTAAGCCCCCAGCCAGGCCTCCGCCCTCTCTCTCGAGGGAAAGAAGCGAATCAGAGGGTGCGTCCTGTGTTCCCATGCCAGCTCGGCGAACCGTTCCCCGTACGCATCAGGGTCGGGGAGAACGATCGCCACCCGCACGCGGTAGTTGACGAACTTCTGCAACAGTTCGCCGGCCAACCCGGTGCGGAGGTTGAAGAAATCGGGCGCCAGATCTTCCTCGGTGAGGAGAACGCCGACCCAACCGTGGAGGTTGCCGATCAGCAAGAGCGCGTCGTCCGTAGAACCGAGCGAATAACCTTCTTCCGCAGCGACAAGGAATTTCCGACTTTCACTCACTTTGAATAGCTCCTTATTAGGAAGAGGCTTTGGAAACAGCAAAAATGAGGCGTGGGCCGAGCATCCGTGGCACCAGCCCTCTCCACATGTCAACTCCAAATGCTTCCTCTATTAATGGAGCGGCAGCCAATAGACGCCTCCCCGATCGCGAACGATAACCAGCGCAGATCCATCCGGCGCCGGCCGCAAGAACGGAGAGAAACCCTCCCCTGCCAGCGTCCAAAAATCCAGCCTCTCGCCGCCGGGCAGGCTATGTAATGAGACACCCTGTGAAGAGGCCACCGCCAGTTGCCCCTCTTCCTGCAAATAGCTGATGCTCAACCGCGGGTAGTCGCGGGGCGTATGGCCGGTAATGGTCAGGGCCTCGCTACGTTCTCCCGTCGTCACGTCAACCATGACGAACGTTTCCTCCTCAGCCGGTTCCGCCTCCGGCCGGGGCCACTGCTCCATCTGCCCATCGGGAAAGCGCAGCAGCAGATGCGCGTCCTCGTCGATCATCTCGACGCTACCCGTCTCCGAACGGTAAAGGTAGTGCGCCTTATTGCGCGGATGGTTGGCCTGAATGCTCAGAATATAGGCGCCACGCTCCCAGTCGACCCACCAGCTATGCCCGAACAGTTCCCCGTACAGGTCGAGATCCAGCTCAAACAGTTGGCGCACAACGTCCCTCGGCTGCGGGGGATCGGCGCTCAGGTCCAGAACGCGCAGGGTGTCAGGCCCCATCAGCAACACGTCGTCCGGCGTCAGCCAGTCGACGCGCGCCGCGCTCTGCTCCGACGCGACGGAGAGGGGAATTTCGCGCAGGACGTCGCCGCTGGCCCCATCAACGAGGTACAGGGTGCTGCCCTCGCTGGCATCTCGGCCGTTGAGCCTTGAAAGGGCCAACCGTTCCCCGTCCGGCTGCCACGCTGCGTTGTCCCAGTGAGCGTCGTACGGGTTGGGGGTCACCTCGGGCACAAGCTGCCAGTTCAACGTCCGCCCGTCAAAGATCCAGTACTCGCCTTCGCCTCTGAAAAGAGCGCGCCCGCCCTCTACGTTGTAGGCCATGATTGTCTCTACTTTCGCGGCTCCTTCCGGCGTGACGTCTTCCCTATCCGGCGAGCAAGGCGCCAGCAGCACGACAACTCCGGTATCGTCCACCAGCAGCAGTTGCCCGCCGGGCAGCCAGGCGTGTCGCTCCCGTAAGTTGACCGTCATCGGCGAGAACGCATAATCGCCGGGGGCCGGACATCGTTCCCCGCTCTGCCCATCCAAAAAAGCGAGGGTCGTCCGCCCTCCCCCATCTCGCTCGCCCAGCAAGAAATAAGCCCCGTCGGGGGACCAGCTTCCCCAGACCGTCTCGCCCTCGGCGGGCAGCGGGGTCAGCGTCTCGGCCTCCCCGGCCGCTTCGCCGGGCGGCAACGGCGTGGCAGACGGCGATTGCACCACCACCTCGTCTCCCGTCGACCAATCGTAGCGCTCCTTCATCTCCGCAGTCCGCTCCTCACACTCCCAGACGCTGTCCGGCTCGCCCGCCGAGTTGTAGACGCGCAGCTTCACCGGCGTCGAGAAATACTCGCGAGAGAAGGCGCCCAGCCGGTAAAAATCGTCGCCCCCCTGGTAACACCAGCTTTCCCCACGCAACACCACGGGTCGCGGCACGCGTAGCAAATGGCGCGGCGTCAGCGCGTCCAGCGTCTCCGGGTATACGCCCTCACGCTGCTTATACGCCTCCAGCGCTTGCGCGATCCGTTCGGCGCGCGCTTCGGTAATGGCATGGTATGAGACGTCCCACCCCCGCTCCAAGGCCTGGTACAGCAACAAGGGAACCAGAACGGTAAAGAGCAAGCCCACCACCCGCCGCCGACCGTTCAGCGCAACCGTCATCACCATGCCCGCCGCGACCGCCACGGGGGCCGACAACATAAGGAAGAATATCCCTCCAAGGCCATCGCTGGTCTGATCCCAGACAGAAGCCCAAAAAATAGAGGTGGTAAGATATCCGAGCAAGGCCAGGGCGAGCAGGATCGACAACCCTCGCCTGACGGTGGCGGCACCACCGTCAGGGGCGCGCAAGGCGTTGACGAGGAGAACTGCTCCGCCAACTACGGCCAGGCCGGGCAAGATGAACATAGACAGCGAGAGCAACATACCCAGCGCATCAAAGAACGGCGTCCGTTCGGCGGGAGCCGCATCCACGAAGCTGTTCAGACCGAAAAGAGCGAGCAACAACAGGACAGCAAAGAGGACGGCCATAACCCTAAACCGGCGACCCAACGCCCATCCCAGGACCAGCACGAGCACACCCGGAAAGGCGTAGAACATCAGCCCGAAGCGCCCGCCGAGACCGGCGATCACCATGCCCACGACCCCCAGCAATAGCAGCAGTGCCACCAATTTCACCCCGGGGCCCATGGCGGCAAGCCGTCTCACGCGCAGCACAAGGAGGGCGAGCACGCCGGTGATCGAGGACATTAGCAGCGACGACGCCTGCCACAATGGACTGTTCCCCCGCTGCGCCATCAACGTTGCCGCGAACAGCACCAGCAGCAAAAGGGCCGTCACGACCAGCAGGTAAAGGGAAAGCCGCCGCTGCCCCCTCTCATCCTCGGCGCTCCGTAGCATCAACAATCCGCCGAGCGCGATCAGCACGGCGGGTACAATGCCAATTTGATAGAGGGTGGTCATACCCATCTTATTTCACTCCTCGCCCGAACCTAGCGGCGCCAGATTCGACGCCCACTGCACGGGAACGACCAGCATGGGCAGCACCAGCAGCGCGACCGCCCACACACACAAGACGACGATCCAGCCCACCGCGCGCAGGCTGCCCAACCAGTAAACGTGATCCATCACCGCGGGCACCATGAGCAGCGTCGCGCCGCCTAACAAAGCCGCCAGTTGCCGCTCCTGGCGCCCGCGCCGGCCGTACACCACAACCGTCAGCACCATCGCCAGCAACGCGAGCCCCAGATAAGGCGTACGCCCGTCAAGATAAGCATTGTCAAAAGCGGCGAGAATGAGCCAGGGCGCCGCCCCAAAAACACCAAGAGAAAGGCGCGTCCAATCCAGACCTACGCTGCCTCCCAGCCGCCGAAAGAAGGGGGGCAGCGGCCGCCCGCGTTCGTGCACCACCGCCGCCATCACACTCAGGCCAACGACCATGGTCAGCAACGTCACCCAGAGCCAGATTTGCCGCCGTTCCGCCGCCAGCCACAACGTATACCCACCCAGCAGCCCGGCATGTGGGTAAGCCCAACGCGGCATGCCACGAACCAGGCCCACCGTCAGCGCCAGAGCAGGCGGTATGCCGGACCAGAACACGGCCGCATCAACCGGCGTGCGCCCCGCATCCGGCAGCCAGGGGAGCGGCCGGTAAGTAAGCCACGCAATCGGGATAGCTGCCAGCAAAAATGGGACCACTTCAAGCAAGAGCTGCCCGGTGGAGAAACGCCCGTCGTCGGCAACCGGGGGCACACCAAAGACGGGCTGTGCTCGGACCTGCGAAACGAACGCTCTTATCCGTCGCCCCTTCTTCTTCCAACGATAGAGGTACAGGCGCACCAACGCCGCCGGCATCTGCCAAAACTCCCGCGCCCCCAACGATACCACCGCCCGCGCCCCCTCTTCCTCGGCCGTCGCCAGCCGTTCACTGAGTACCTCCGCCATTTCTTCGCCGAACCGGGAGCGAAAGCTCGGCGGGAATGCGTACAAGGTGCACCGATGCAAAGCCTGGATCAGCGCGATCAACCTGGCGAGCACCATTTCCCTCATCGTCTAGCAACTTCCCGCCGCCCTCAGCCGTTGCTGTGCGGTGGCCACCAGCCCTTGCAGGCGCACCACTTCTGCATTCAACACGCGCCGCCCAGACGGCGTCAGGCGGTATACTTTCCGCGGCCGGCCGGGATTTTGATCATCGGCGGCTGCCGGCCCCTCCACACGCGCTATCAGCCCCTGGTCCAACAACCGGGCCAGCGCCTCATATAGCGTGCTGGTACTCAGCTCCACACGCCCATCGCTCAGCGCCTCCACGTCCTGCAAAATAGCGTACCCGTGCTTATTGTCGGCCGATAGGCTGAGTAAAATAAAGAGCGTTGGCTCCCGCAACGGAAGATAGGCAGACGGTTCCATTATCGAGGTGTTTTCCTCACGATGGTTATATATCGGTTAGCGACTTATAAAGCAGCATAGCACCGTTGGCGTGGCCAGTCAAGACGGTTAGTCCAACCCCTAAGTCCCAACACGAGGATAAGCAAACAAGTGCACGAGCAACAGAAGGGGCAGGCTCCGCGTCCGGTACCAGAGATAGCCCCCAAGCAAGCCGTTCTCCAGGGGCAATAAGTAGCCGACGCTGAGCAGAACCGGTCTACCGTAGGAGATGAACTCTTGCGGAAAATGGGCGGCGCTGAAAAGTAACGCCTGGACAACGATAGCCCAGCCGATAGGAATGAAGCTCGCCACGCGCGGCTGGATCCCCACGCGAAGCACAAGCTCCTCAGGCAGCGCCGCGCGAACGAGCAGCCCGAAAAAGAGGACGACGACCGACAGCGGCGTTGCAAGCTGTTGCGCAAGATCTTCGGTCGGTACTTCAATCGCCTCGCCGGCTGGGATAATCTGGAAAGCGACAGCGGCAACGATGTTCAACCCAATCGCGCCTAACGCAGCCAGCCAACCCCGTCGAGAGGGCAACGTGAGCCCCAAACCTCGCGCACCGTACCCACCGGCCACAAAGATGGCAAGAACGGCGCCGTAAGAGAGCAAATAATAGGGCCATGACGGCAGAGAATACCGTCCACTGAAGCGCACGGCCGCCATCGAAACCATTCCCAGCAACGTCACGAGCAGCAAGAGCAGTTCAACCCACGGTCGTCGGATCGCCGGCAACTCCGGAACCGGCGAATCTCGCAGGGCGAGCCGCACGACAAAGAGCCAGCCAAAGGCCAGGAACCCGCCGACGACCGATTGGCGCACCGCTTCCCACGGCCCAACCTGGAGCCCTAGTATCAAAGCCGACAGGACGTGACACCCGACTATCGCTGCAACGACCCACGGTCCAAAGATCCTACATCCACGCTTCATCCAATCTTTTCCACTCCAACCAACTTACCTTCTTCCTTCATCGTGAAATGGCGCCGGCCGGCCCGCTAGTGCAAAATGTCCCTTTCCCAGGCGACGTTCATCACATAACGACATCGCAGCGCCCGTCCATCCGCTCCCGGCCCTCTGCTTGACGTCTGGCGACGGCGCTGCTATGATTAAAAATACCTACCGGTTAGTATGTATTCGGCTGACCGGCGCTGCTAACCGGGGCTACGGTATTATCCAGGACGTGTGGAGGACAGGAACATGGGCTTCTATAACCGGCCGGTGGAAACGATGCCGCGGGAGCGCTTGCAGGCGCTGCAACTGAAGAAATTACAGCAGCTTCTACAGCAGATCCATGGACGCAACCGCTTTTATACAGCCAAATTGACCCAGGCCGGAGCGACTCCTTTTGACGTCCAGTCGCTGGAAGACCTTCGGCAAATGCCGCTGACGACGAAGGCAGAGCTGGTGGAAGCCCAGGCGGCCGACCCGCCCTTTGGCACCAACGCCACCTTTCCCGAGTCGGCCTACACTCGCTACCACCAGACGTCGGGGACGACGGGACAGCCACTGCGGGTGGTAGACACGGCCGAGAGTTGGGAATGGTGGGGCGATTGCTGGGGTTACGTGCTGGCCGGGGCCGGACTGACGTCGAACGACCGCCTTTACCTGCCCTTTTCATTCGGACCCTTTATCGGCTTCTGGGCGGCCGTGTTGGGCGCCAAGCGCATCAAGGCGATGCTCATTACCGGGGGCGGGCAAAGTTCACTACAACGGCTGCACGCCATGCGCAACTTGGGCGCCACGGCCATCTGCGCAACGCCCACGTACGCCCTGCGGCTGGCGGAGGTCGCGCGGGAGAACGGAATCGACCTTACGGAAATACCGGTGCGAATCACCGTCCACGCCGGTGAGCCCGGGGCCAACGTCCCGGCGACCAAGCAACGCATTGAGGAATGTTGGACGGCGAAATGTTACGATCACGGCGGCGCCTCGGAGATCGGCGCCCATAGTTTTGAGTGTGAAGAGCAGCCCGGCGGCACACACGTCATCGAGAGCGAGTTTATCGTCGAAGTGATCGATCCGGAGACCGGCGAACGTGTGCCGGAAGGAGAGACAGGGGAACTGGTCATCACCAACCTGGGGCGCATCGGCTTTCCCGTCATCCGCTACCGGAGCGGCGACCTGGTGCGCTTTACGACCGAGCCCTGTGACTGCGGGCGGACGTTCGGCCGCTTCAACGGAGGCATCATCGGCCGCGCCGATGATATGGTCATCGTGCGCGGGGTGAACGTTTTCCCCAGCGCAGTGGAGAACCTGATCCGCCGCTTCGCGGAAGTGGACGAGTTCCGGGTGGTGGTTACAAAGCGTAAAGAGATGGCCGAATTGAAGGTAGAGATCGAGCTGGTAAACGGTGTGGACGGCGACGCAATCCAACGCGAAGTGAAGCAGGCGTTTCAAAATACGCTGGGCCTGCGGCCCATGATAGAGGTCGTTCCCCGAAAGAGCCTGCCGCGCTTTGAATTGAAGGCGCGACGGTTCCACCTGGAAACAGAGTGATGGCCCCATGACGATGAAATCATTGCTACGATTGACAGTAAACGGCGAAACGCACGAACTCTATACGGCCGTGCATAAGACCCTCCTGGAAGTTCTGCGTGAAGACCTCCAGCTGACGGGGACGAAGCACGGTTGTGAACTGGGCGAATGTGGCACCTGTACAGTGCTCGTCGACGGACAGCCCATCCTCTCCTGCTTGGCATTGCCCGTCGAGATGCAGGGCCGAGAAATCGTGACGGTGGAGGGCCTGGCCGAGCAGGGAGAGCCCCACCCGCTGCAAACGGCGTTTGCCGAGCTGGGTGCGGCCCAGTGCGGCTACTGCATTCCGGGAATGTTGCTGAGTGCCAAAGCGCTATTGGACGAAGAGTCGGCGCCCGATAGACGGCAGATCCAGGAAGCGCTGGCCGGCAACCTCTGCCGTTGCACCGGCTACGTGAAAATTCTGGAGGCCGTAGAACTGGCGGCCGAGCGGATGAGCGAAGCCGCAAGCCCATGATGCTGGCGACCGTAAATGTAACACCGGTTTGTAGCCGGCATGCAGACAAGATCTGTCGTGACAGATAGTTGGACGCAAGGAACCGGGAGTTGAATATGACAGACAAAAACGGCGACCTGAACGTAGTCGGCCAACCGTGGATGAAGGTCGACGCCATGAGCAAAGTAACGGGAGAGACAATCTTCGCCGACGACGTCATCCTCCCGCGCATGGCGTACTGCAAGATTTTGCGCAGCCCCCACCAGCACGCCCTGATCCGGCACGTGGACGTCTCTCCGGCGCTGGAGCGGCCGGGCGTGCTGGCGGCCATCACCGGCAAAGATCTGCCCATCAAGTACGGCATCCTGCCCGTGAGCCAGGACGAAGAGGCGTTGTGCAGCGACAAGGTGCGCTTCGTGGGCGACCCCGTAGCCGCCGTAGCCGCCGTCGATGAAGAGACGGCCGAAGCAGCCCTCGAAGACATCATAGTCGAGTACGAACCGCTCCCGTCAATGATGTCCATCGACGAGGCGCTGGCAGAAGACGTGCAGATACACGACTATGCGGACGAGGGCAACGTCCATAAATTCGTCTCGCTAGAATTTGGCGATCTGGAGGCCGGCTTTGCCCAGGCAGATCACGTGCGCGAGGACGTCTTCTTTTACGAAGGAAACACCCATTTGCCCATGGAACAACACGCCGCCGTAGCCAACGTCGACGGCAACGGCCGCCTGACGCTGTGGAGTTCAACGCAGACGCCGCACTACGTGCACCGGGCGCTGGAGAAAGTGTTAGAAATTCCGCGCAGCCGGATCCGCGTCATTGCCACGCCCAACGGGGGCGGCTTCGGCGGCAAGTCCGACCCCTTCCCCCACGAAATCGTCGTCTCCAAGCTGGCGATGATCACGGGCCGGCCGGTTAAAGTGACGCTGACGCGAGAAGAGGTGTTCTACTCCCACCGCGGCCGCCATCCCGTGTTAATGTGGGTCAAGACGGGCATGAAGGAAGACGGAACCATCACGGCCATGCACTTCCGCTCGCACCTGGACGGCGGCGCCTACGGTAGCTACGGTGTGGCCAGCACCTACTACACCGGCGCCCTACAGACGGTGACCTACCCCATTGCCAATTACAAATTCGAGGCCCTGCGCGCCTTCACGAACAAACCGCCCTGCGGTCCCAAGCGGGGGCACGGCACGCCCCAGCCGCGTTTCGCAGTGGAGGTGCAAATGGACAAATTCGCCGAGGATCTGGGCCTGAGCCCGGCCGACCTGCGGCGGCGGCACATCCATCCCCCCTTCAGCAAAACGGTCAACCACCTGACGGTCACCACCATCGGCCTGGACGAATGTATTGACAAGGTCGTGGAAGCGTCCGGCTACGAAGAGAAGCGTGGCCAGATGCCGGAAGGGAAAGGGGTTGGCCTGGGCTGCGGCTCCTACCTCAGCGGCGCTGGGCTGCCCATCTACTGGAACGACATGCCCCACTCCGGCGTGCAGATCAAGATCGATCGCGGCGGCGGGGTCACCGTCTTGTGCGGCAGCATCGACATCGGCCAGGGGTCCACCTCCGTGCTGGCCTACGTCGTAGCCGAGGAGCTGGGGCTCGACCTGGACGACGTCGTCGTCTACACCGGAGATACAGACCTGACGCCGGTCGACCTGGGCAGCTACTCGAGCCGCGTGACGCTGATGACGGGCAACGCGGCAATTGCCGCCGCCCGGCCGCTGCGAGAAAAGATCCTCAAAGCGGTCGCCGAAGAGACCGACACGCCGGAAGAGCTGCTGACCATCCACGACAGCCTCCTCTACCGCACGGACAACGAAACGCTTCCCCTGATGACCTTCGCCGAGGCGGCCGCGCTGGCCGAGGCCCGGTTTGGCACGCTGGGCGCCGTGGGCAGCTATACGCCGCCAAAACGAGGCGGCAACTACAAGGGCGCGGGAGTCGGCCCTTCCCCCAATTACAGCTACAGCGCCTGCGTGGCAGAAGTAACCGTCGACCCGGAAACGGGCATCTACCGCGTGGATAAGCTATGGATCGCCCACGACATCGGCAAAGCCATTAACCCGCTGCTGGTGATTGGGCAGGTAGAGGGCAGCGCCTACATGGGGCTGGGCGAAGTGATGATGGAAGAGATGGTCTACCGGCGCGGGCTACACGAGATCCCGTCGATGCTAGATTACAAGAGCCCGACCACGCTCGAAACGCCAGAGATGGAGACGTTCCTGGTCGAGACAGACGACCCCGAAGGGCCATACGGGGCCAAAGAGGCAGGCCAGGGGCCGCTGCTGCCGATCATTCCCGCCGTGGCCAACGCCATTTACGACGCTGTGGGCGTGCGCGTAGACGAATTACCCATCTCGCCCGAAAAGGTACTGGCAGGGCTGGAGCGTAAGGCGCGGGGCGTGGAACCGCGCGTCGGTCCCGACAAGATTCCTGACGTTCAATTTCCGGACCCCATCCGCGTGGACCGGCCGGAGGAGGCACCTGTACGATGATGCGACTGCCCGCTTTCGACTATTACGCGCCGAAGACGCTGGACGAGGCGCTGGCCCTGAAGCAGGAGCACGGGAAAGAGGCGATGTACGTCGCGGGGGGCACCGACCTCTATCCGAAGATGAAACGGAAACAAATGACGCCCGCCGTCCTCATCGGACTGAGCGAAATCGACGCCTTGCGGCAGGTCGAAAACGGCCAGGGTCTGACCGTCGGCGCCAACATGACGCTGACCGAAGTAGCCAACGATCCCCAGATTGACGCACACTATCCAGCGCTCGCCCACGCCGCCGGCCTCGTCTCTTCGCCGCCGCTGCGCAACGCGGGCACCATCGGCGGCAACCTCTGTGTGGACACGCGCTGCACCTATTACGACCAGACCTATCAATGGCGCAAGGCGCTGGGCTTCTGCATGAAGAAGGACGGCGACATCTGCTGGGTCGCCACGAGCAGCCCCCGCTGCCTGGCCGTCTCTTCCTCCGACTGCGCGCCGGTCGTTATCGCGCTGGACGGCGAGGTGCGGCTGGCCGGGCCGGACGGAGAGCGAACGATCCCCGCCGGCAACCTCTACGTCGACGACGGCATGGAATACCTGACGAAATCCCCGGACGAGATCCTGGTCTCCATTCACCTCCCTCCCCGCAACGGCTGGCAGATGGCCTACTGGAAGCTGCGCCGCCGCGGCTCAATTGACTTCCCTATCCTGGGCGTGGCCGTCGCCCTGAAGCTGGAGGCGGACGGCGTCTGTCGTGATGCGCGCATGGTGCTGGGAGCCGTCGCCTCCCGGCCGCTAGACGTCTCGGACGATCTCAAAGAAATGCTGGTCGGTGAACGGATCACGCCGGAGCTGGTGGACGAGGTAGCGCAAAAGGCATACCGGCCGGCGAAGCCCCTGGACAACACCGACATGCACCTCAGCTACCGCAAAAAGATGGCGAAGAAGTACATCGCCGGGGCGCTGTCCGAGGCGGCCGGCCTCGAGTCTCCCGTCTCGCCAATCAGCCGGCAGTGAAGAGTTCACGCCGAGTTTGAACAGCATCTCAAAGATCCTCGCCGGCCAGGCGCTGTTTCACCTGCTACAAATTTGTCGCGGCCGTCCTTCTCCTGCTTCTGGCAAATATGAACGAGCCGTTTTCCATAGTCGCGAATTCTGCATAGCCGGAACGTATTTTGGTGGATGAATGCGGGCCGCACCGGGGGCGCTGGACGCGGCGGAGTACGGGGATCCCCACCTGAATCATCGTTTCAACCGCATGGGCTAGTAATATGGGACCATTGTTGCCGATCTGAGGGTATGCTATAAAGTAGAGTAGGTCACTTATTCTCAAGCGTAGCGCAACGCACGATCCTGATCATTCACTATCCTTCGCACAATTAGTCCCTAAAGGTGAGTGAGGTGTCATTAGATGCTTGCTTTTGCCTCTCACACATTGGTCACTCACTGCCTGCTTCAAACGATGATCAGGAGACGCCGAGGTATCTAAACGTGACAAATACAGCCGGGGAGCGGCACCGGCGCCGAGCGTCTCTGCAAATGGCCCTGCCGGCACGCAATTCGGAGAGAGAAGTATTGCCGCAGCGGGAAGGGGGATCGGCCGAGCCAACAGGCAAGACCTTATCCACCGCCACGACAGTGACATAAAGCCTGAAGCCACAAGGGAAGAGGGCGCTACATTTACTTCACGCTGAACCAAGGAAGGTGCCCATGACAGAGGCCGTAGCAGAAAGGTGTATACTATTAGTTGAGGACAACCCGGACGACGTAGCGTTGACGCTGCGCTCGTTTGAGCGCAACAAAATCATGAACGAAGTGATCGTCGTTCGCGATGGCGTGGAGGCGCTGGATTACCTGTTCGCGCGGGGGGCCTACCAGGGACGTGACTCATCGAATAAGCCGGCCGTGGTGCTGCTGGATCTGAAATTGCCCAAGCTGGACGGCTTGGAAGTGCTGGAGCGAATTCGGGCTGATAGCCGCACAGAACTACTCCCCGTCGTCATCCTAACCTCGTCTAGCGAAGAGGAGGATATCTTGGGTAGCTATCGGCGAGGAGCTAACGGCTTCGTGCGCAAACCCGTCGACTTCGGCGAATTCACGGAGGCGATACGACAGCTCGGCTTATACTGGCTACTCCTGAATGAGGCGCCATGAATGACGCGAGAGCGATGAGCGGGAGGGCGGCCGATGGCTGAGCCCTTGCGCGTTCTCATCCTCGAAGACTCGATAGACGACGCCGAGCTGGTGCTGCGTCAACTACGACGTGCTGGTTTCGACCCGGATTGGCGCCGGGTGCAGCGAGAGCCAGACTTTTTGCGCAACCTTGAACCCCCGCCGGAGATCATCCTCGCCGACTACTCAATGCCCCAGTTCAGCGCCCTTCGCGCCCTGACACTGCTCAAAGAGCGAGATCTGGACATTCCCTTCATCATCATTTCAGGGACGATTGGTGAGGAACAGGCGGTAAAAGCGATGCAACGAGGGGCGGACGATTACCTGCTGAAGGACCGGCCGGCGCGACTCGGGGAAGCGGTCAAGCGCGCCTTGCGCCAACGTGAGCTGCGCCAGGAGCGCAAGGAAGCGCTGGCAGCGTTGCGGGAGAGCGAGGCGCGCTTCCGACGGCTGGTCGAGAATGCTCCGGACGTCATTTATCGTTTCCGTTTGCAGCCGAGCCGCCGGCTCGAATACGTCAGCCCGGCCGTCAAGGAGATCACGGGCTACGCTCCGGAAGATTTCTACACCGATCCTGATCTGGCTGCGCAACTCGTCCGGCCGGACGATCCCCATTTTTCCCGCATGGAAGCGGAAGTCGAGCGCGGCCTTGGCCAACCCGTCGACGTGCGCTGGCAATGCAAAGACGGTTCGCCCCTCTGGATAGAACAGCAGCGAATACCGGTTTATGGCGAAGGTGGCCAGCTGATTGCCGTCGAAGGCATCGCCCGCGACGTCACCGATCGGAAGCGCCGCCAGCGCGAGCAAGAGGCCATCGTCTCCATCGCCTTTGCCCTGCGCGAGGCGCCCAACCGGGACGAGATGATGCCGGCCATCCTGAAACAAGTTCGAGAGTTCTTGCAGGCCGGCAGCGCGTCGCTGGCCATGCGCGATCCAGCCTCCGGTGAAATCGCCGTCGAACTGGCGCACGGAGAATGGAAAGGGGCCACCGGTTTGCGCATGGCGTCGGAAGAGAGCGTCGTCGCCTCGGTTCTGGCGACCGGCGAAACCTACGTCACCGAGGACGTGCGCCAGAACTCGCGCTTTGCCAGGACGGAGATGCTCGAGGAAGACGTCTGCGTCATTTGTGCGCCCCTCGCCAGCCAACAGGAGACTTTCGGAGCGCTCTCGGTAGGACGCGACACGCCATTTTCTGAGGAGGAAGTGCAGGTATTGACGGCCATCGCCGACATCAGCGCTAACGCGCTGCGTCGCGCGGAGCTGTTCGAGCAAACAGAACGGCGCCTGCAACGTCTTGTGGCACTGCACAACATCGACCGGGCCATCAGCAGCAACCTAGAGCTGCGCGACATCTTAAATGTATTGCTGGAGCACGTCGTAGAGCAGCTGCAAGTCGACGCGGCCGATGTCTTGCTGCTAGAACCCGAGATGGACACACTCCGCTACGGAGCCCATTTTGGTTTCCGTAGCGACGCCGTCACCAATTCCGACGTGTCAGTGGCGACCAGCCAGGCAGGACGATCCGTGCGCGAAAAGAGAGTCATTCACGTTCCCGACCTTACGGCCGGCGACGAGACGTTCATCCGCAGCCGCCTGGTAACCGACGAGGGCTTCGTCAGCTACTTTGCCGCACCCCTTATCGCCAAAGGGGAGATTAAAGGCGTTCTCGAAACATTCCACCGTGCTCCCATGCCACGAAACCAGGAGTGGATGAGCTTTCTAGAAACGCTGGCCGGGCAGGCAGCCATCGCCATCGACAACGCTACCCTTTTTGACGAAACCCGGCGTCTGTTGCAACAAACACAGCAGCAGGCGCGGCAGATGCAACGCATCATCGATTCGGTGCCGGAGGGCGTGCTCGTACTCGACGTGGAGAAAGAACTGGTGATGGCCAATCCCGTTGCCCGCGACTACCTGTCCCTGCTGACCGAGGGCGAGCTTTCTGGACCGATCAAGACGTTGGGCGGCCGGCCGCTGGAAGAACTGCTGGAACCAACGGCCGAAGGACAACGGCCCCACGAGCTGGATACGCCAGACGGCCTTTACGAAGTCATGGCGCAGCCGGTAGGTCCCGAACCGGAGGCTGAAGGCTGGGTGCTGGTCATCCGCGACGCCACCGAAGAACGGCGACGCCAGCAACATCTACAAACGCAGGAGCGGCTGGCCACAGTTGGACAACTGGCAGCGGGAATCGCCCACGATTTCAACAACATCATGGCCATCATCACGCTGTACGGAGGGACGCTGGCCAAATATCCGGACCACGACAAGCGGGAAGAATACCTGAAGATGATCACGGCCCAGGCCGGCCACGCGGCGAAATTGATCGGCCAGATCCTTGACTTTAGCCGAGCCTCCGTGATGCAGCGTAGGCGACTGAATCTGTTGCCTCTGGCGAAAGAGGTCGTCAAACTGTTGCGGCGGACCCTGCCCGAGAACATCAAGATTGAACTGGTGACCGCAGAAGAGGACTATCTCGTCGAGGCAGATCCCACGCGGATGCAACAAGTATTGATGAATCTGGCCGTCAATGCGGGCCACGCGATGCCCGAAGGGGGAGACCTCCGATTAGAACTGGGGAAGCAGACGCTCACAAAAGGAAAGCGACCGCCGGTGCCGGGGATGGACGCCGGGCGCTGGGTACGGCTGCGCGTCTCGGACACGGGCACAGGCATTCCACCCGACGTCTTGCCCCATATCTTTGAACCGTTCTTCACGACGAAGCGCAAAGAAGAAGGGACCGGGCTTGGATTGGCCCAGGTCTACGGCATCGTTAAGCAGCATGAAGGCGAGATTGACGTACAGAGCGAGGAAGGAGAGGGAACGACCTTCACCATCTACTTACCGGCCGTAGCGCCCGAGCGCCACGAAAAGTCGGAGCTGCCGGCGGACGACTCAGTTGACCGCGGTCACGGAGAACGCATCCTGCTGGTAGAAGACAACGAAGAAACGCGGGAGGCGCTGCGGGATACGCTGGAAACGTTGAACTATCGGGTCGTGACGGCCGCCGACGGCCAGGAGGCCCTACACTGCTACGAAAAACAACAGGGAGAGTTCGCCCTGGTCATCAGCGACATGGTGATGCCCAATGTGGGGGGCGCGCAACTGGTAGCGGAGTTGAAGGACCGAGATCCCGGACTACGCATTGTCGTCATGACCGGTTATCCCTTGCAGGAGGGAGACAAGGACCTCCTCAGCCAGGGAACCGTCCTCTGGATACAAAAGCCGTTCCCCATCGGCCGCATCGCGAGCATAATACGCAAGGCGCTGGCTGCCTGATGGAGGCAAACCGGCAATAAAGAACGCTGCAAGTTGAATAATCGATCCGGCTGTGCTAGCATACATACCGAGTGGTATGTTTTTTTATTTCCCGTGTCAGAAGAAGGAAAACAAAAGAACATGGCAGACTCAAAGCTATTTTCACTAAGCGAGGCCATCGACCGCTTCGTCCCCAACGGCAGCTCCATCGCCCTGGGCACGGCGCAGGAGACGCTCATCCCCTTCGCCGCCGGCCACGAGATCATGCGCCAGCGCAAGCGGAACCTGACCCTCCTCGGCCCCATCTCCGACATCCTCTTCGACCAGATGATCGGCGCCGGCTGCGTCAGCCGCATTCGCGCCGCCTGGGTGGGCAACGTCATCACCGGCTCCGGCTACAATTTTCGGCGGGCGGTAGAGGGCGGCCGCGTCGAAGTCGAAGACCACTCCAACCTGACCATGAGCATGGCCCTACGCGCGGCCGCCATGGGCGTGCCCTTCATGCCCGCCCGCACAGCCCTCGGCAGCAGCCTCTACGAGACCAACGGCAGCCTCATGGAGATGCAATGCCCCTTCACCGGCGAGACGCTGACGGCCGTCCGCGCCATCCAACCCGACCTGGCCATCATCCACGTCCAGCGCGCCGACGAGTACGGCAACGCCCACTGCTGGGGCAACCTGGGCATCACCCGCGAAGCTTGCCTGGCAGCCCGCGACGTGATCATCACCGCCGAGGAAATCGTCGAACCCGAGGTAATCGAGAGCGACCCCAACCGCGTTGTCACCCCCGGCTTCCGCGTCACCGCCGTGGCCCACGCCCCCTGGGGCGCTCACCCCTCCCCCGTCCCCGGCTACTACAACCGCGACCACCAGAGCTTCCTCGATTACCGCGAAGCCGGCAACACCGAAGAAGCCTTCATGACCTGGCTGGCGACCTGGATCGACGGCGTCGAAGACGTTGGCGGCTACCGGGAACTGGTAGGGGAAGAAAGGTTAGACGAACTGGCCATCGAGCGCCCGGCGCCCACAGCCCCCGCTGACTATGGGTATTGATTCGACAATGGCACTCCCTCTCTATCAGGCATTTTCCCGGACAGCGAGTAATTACGCGGAGGTTTAAAAACACATGCACGAAACAGAATACACGCTGGCCCAACTGATGGTAGCGGCCGCCGCCCGCGAGATCGAAGACGGCGACGTCGTCTTCGTCGGCATGCGCCTGCCCCTGCTGGGCTTCCAGCTGGCCAAGAACACCCACGCCCCCGACGCCGTCGGCGTCTACGAGCTGGGCATCGTCCGCCATTCGGCCGCACCCGAACCGATCCTCACCATGGGCGACCTCCCCAACCTCTACCGGGCCCAGTGGCTGGCCGACACCGCCGACCTCATGGGCCTCCTCCAGCAGGGCTACGTCGACGTCAGCTTCATCGGCGGCGCCCAGGTCGACCGCTACGGCAACCTCAACACCACCTACGTCGGCGACCGGCCGGACGACGTCACCCGCCTCCCCGGCAGCGGCGGTGCCTGCGACCTCGCCAGCCTTGCCAATCGCCACATCATCATCATGGTCCACGAAAAACGCCGCTTCGTGCCCGAAGTCGATTACACCACTTCCCCCGGCTACGGCGACGGCGGCGACTGGCGCCGTCGCGTCGGCCTGCCCCGCGGCGGCCCGGCCGCCGTCATCACCACCCGGGGCCTGCTCCGCTTCGAGGAAGAGAGTAAAGAAATGTACCTCGCCACCGTCCATCCCGGCGTCACCGTGGACGAGGTACTGGAAAACACCGGCTGGGATCTCAAAGTGGCCGACGACGTACAGACGACGCCCGAACCCACAGCCGACGAGCTGTCCCTCATCGAGCGCTTCGACCCCGACGGCTTCTGGACGGGCGGCCCGTGAAATTTGACACCTGGCTACTGGAGCATTCGCTGGAGGAGATGCCGTCACTGGCGCGGGCGGCCGAGGCCATCGGCTTCGACGGGCTGTGGACGGCCGAAGCCGGCGCCGACCCTTTCCTCCCCCTGACGCTGGCGGCCGAGCACACGGAGCAATTGAACCTCGGCACCTCCATCGCCACAGCCTTTCCCCGGACGCCCACTATACTCGCCCATCTGGCCTGGGACCTGGCCCGCTACAGCGGCGGCCGCTTCATCATGGGTCTGGGCACCCAGGTCAAGGCCCACAACGAACGGCGTCTCGGCGCCCCCTGGGACCGGCCGCTGCGCCGCATGCGCGAAACGGTAGAGGCCATCCGCGCCATCTGGCACACGTGGCAGGAGGGCGACCGCCTCAACTACCAGGGAGAGTTCTTCAACCTCGACCTGATGACGCCCTTCTTCAGCGGCAAACCGCTCGACGTTCCCCCACCCCCCATTTTCATCTCCGCCATCAACGAGGGCATGTTGCGCCTGGCCGGCGAGGTCTGCGACGGGGCCAGCCTCCACCCCTTCCACTCGGCCAGATACCTGCGTGAATTCGCCTGGCCTCACATCGAACAAGGATTGCAGAAGAGCGGCCGCCCGCGCGACGCGTTCACAGCCCTGGGCTCCGTCTTCGTCATCCCCACCGACGGCCGGAAGCCAGAGGCCGAGCATGAGCAATTCGTGCGCGAGCAACTCTCCTTCTACATGAGCACGCCCGCCTACCGCGTCGTCGTCCGTCTCCACGGTTGGGAGGAGACGGCCAAGCGCCTGAGCCAACTGGCGCGCGATGGAAAATGGGGAGAGATGCCCGCCCTGTTGACCGACGAAATGTTGGACACCTTTTCCGTGCGCGGCCGTTGGGCCGACATCCCCCACGTCATCCGGGATCGGTACGACGGCCTCCTAGACCGCGTCAGCTACTACCTCCCCTTCGTCCCCGGCGAAGAAGACGACGGTTGGCGCGCCTCTGTCGCCGCCTTCCAATAATCCTCCCGGAAACTGGCCGCGTCAGAACCTCCTCTTGCACCAGCCCGGTGCAGGCCCGATCATCGTTTCCGGGAAAGTGGAAAAAGTCGACCTCGTCCAGCTCTATACGCCGATGCCGCGCAGGTAGAGAAGAAACATACTCAGAACGTAACAGAGGACAATGGCCACCGCATCCAGCTCGATAAAGAGAATGCGGCGCTCCACGCGTGCGATGTTGCCCACCAGCGCCATCATCGTCAGCAACAGACCCAGCAGGCTGACGAGCGCGAAGTCATTGCTGACGTCGTTGAGGAAACTCCCCTGAAGGTAGAAAAAGTCGGCAAGGCCCAGCGAAAGCATGTTGAAAACGCTCGATCCGAAGAGGTTGCCCACGGCCATCTCCGGCGCGCCCAGGCGCACGGCCGCCCACGCCGCCAATAACTCCGGCAAAGAGGTAACGATACTCAACAGCGCCGTGCCCACAAAGCCCGCGCCCAGTCCCGTAAGTAGCGCGATCTCCGAAGCCGCCTGCACCATCGCCGGCACCACGAGGACCAGAACGGCCGCCGCCGCTGCAAAGCCCACAACCCCTCGCCGCAAAGAAGGAAAGCCGGCAGCAGGTGTCACCGCCGCCGCCGCCGTCCCCGCTGCCATCTTTCCCTCCTGCTGCACCAGCCACACCCCGCCGAAATACAGACCTATGAGGATCACGCTCTCCACGCTCACCCAGCCAATGACAAAATCGACGTCGGCCAGAATGAAAATCGTCGCCACCGTCATCAGAGCGGCCGCCAGCGCCGCCGTCAGCGTCTGCGTGATCGCCTGGCTCCGCAGGAGGGGCACCTGGTAATTGGCCAGGTCCACCAGGGCCAGAAGCAACATATTCACCAGGTTGCTACCGAAGAAACTCCCGGCCGCCAGGTCCGGTGCGCCCAGCCGAAAAGAGCTGATCGACGTGATCAGTTCCGGCAGCGAGGTAGCGCCCGCCAGGAGAATGGTCCCCACAAACAGGCCGCCCAGTTGCGTGCGCACGGCGATGACGTCGCCGTACTCCGCCAATTTGAGCGCAGCGTAGACGACGACGGCCGAAGTGGCAAGAAAGATGATCCAGGGCATAAGGAACTCCGGGGGATCGGTGCGGAGCTAAGGACTCTCCGCCAGGTTGCCGGCATCCGTCAGGTTGCCGGCATACGGCTCCGGCATCCCCCAACACTCGGCGACAGGCAGGGCAAAGACGATGCCCGTGTGCGGTCTGCTCAGGTCGCCGAGGACGTCCTCCGTCTCCTTGACGGCAGCCTCCGCGATCTCCAGGGAATCGACGACGGCAAACAACGTATTGTGACCGACCCGGCCGGCGCCAAAGATCTGGCCGAATCCGGCGAACATCGGCTGCGCCGTGGCGCGCTCCAGCACGCGGTTGACGCCCGTGCTCTCGAGAATGGTCACCCCTTTAACATCGGCGTCGATCCAGGCCTGGAGCACGTCGTCCAGGCGACTGACGTCGTCCAGGACCATGATTAGCATGTACATGGCTCGCTCCTTTACTTTTCTCGGCGATAGACCCCATACTCTCGTTGTCGCGCCGCCAGCCACGCCTCAATTTCACTCTCGTCGCCGGCTGCGAGCAGAGAGACGAGGTCCTCCAGATGATCCCGGTAGCGGCGCAACTGGGCGACGATAGCCGGCCGGTTGGTGAGCACGACGTCGCGCAACATGCCGGCGCTCGTCCCCGAGAGGCGGGAGGTATCCCGAAACCCCGAAGCGCTGACCGGCCAAACGTGCTCGTTCTCGCGGGCGGCCGCGGCCGCCTGCTCCATCAGCGTGGCAGCCACAAAATAAGGCAGATGGCTGACCAGGGCCACCACCTCGTCGTGCTCGTCGGGGGCCAGAAAGCGAGGCCGGGCGCCAATCGCTTTCACGAGGGCCACGGCCAGCGCCTCGCCGGCCGGCGTCGTGCGCGCCGTGCGGCAGAGGACAAAGGTTTGGTCCCGGTAAAGGTCAGCTTCCGCCGCCCCCAACCCCGCCGTCTCCTTGCCGCACATCGGGTGGCCGCCGACGGCTTCAAATGCAGACGGGAGCGCGCTCAGCGCGTCACAGATCTGCGCCTTGGTGCTGCCCAGGTCGAGGACAAAACAGCCGTCCGGCCGCAGGCGGGACAGGTCTGCAACGTGCTCCAGAATAGTGTGCACCGGCGTCGCTAGAATGACAGCGCTGGCCTCGCGCACGCCTTCCGCGAGTGAGGAAACAGCCTCGTCGACGACGTCGCCGGCAAGGGCCTGCTGGCGCGTCTCGGCGTCCACGTCGACGGCCATCAGATGCGCCACGTGCGGGCGGAGGGCCAGCGCCAGCGAGCCCCCCATCAACCCCAACCCGACGACGGTCACGCGCAAATCCTTCAACGGTCTCATTGGCCTGGATTATGTTGCGCCAGGGTGAAATTCGCAAGTGCAGCAATTCCTGCTACAATCCACAGAAACGGGGGGCTTTGTACGGTTAACATCCCAATGAGCGAGGTAAACAAATGGTTGATGACTTCACATTCGAGGGGTCTGTGTCTGACCTGGACCCTGCATTGAACGACCTGTTGCTACGCGAAGACGAGCGCCAACGCGAGACGATTATTCTCATCCCCTCCGAGAGCATGGCCCCCGACGCGGTGCGCCAGGCGATGAGTAGCCGCTTCGGCAACATTTACGCCGAGGGCTACCCGCGCGAAGAGACGCGCACCATGAGCGAGGAGCAGATTCTGGACGTTGAAAAAGAACTGGCCCACTATCGCCGCTACAGCGATCCCCGCTACTATAAGGGAGTCGAATACGCCGACGTGTTGGAGGCCCTCGCCCGGCGGCGAGCGGCCGAACTATTTGCGGCCAATGACGTCACCGCCGACGACCTATACGTCAACGTGCAGCCCCTCAGCGGGGCGCCGGCCAACAACGCCGTCTATAGCGCACTACTACAGCCCGGCGACACCATTTTAGGGCTGAACCTGAACGACGGCGGCCACCTCTCTCACGGTAGCCCGGTCAACCGTTCGGGCAAGGTTTACAACGCGGTCAGCTACAGCGTAGACGACGAAACTGAACTGCTGGATTATGACGCGATTGAAGCGCGGGCGGTGGAAAGCCAGCCACAAATCATCGTCGCCGGCTACTCCGCCTACCCGTGCATCGTCGACTGGCAACGCTTCCGCCAGATCGCCGACCGCGTCGGCGCCTACCTCCTTGCCGACATTTCCCACATCTCCGGGCTCGTCGCGGCCGGCGTCCATCCCAACCCCATCGGCGTCGCCGACGTCGTGATGACGACGACCCATAAGAGTCTCTGCGGGCCGCGGGGCGCCATGCTCCTCACCCACCGCCGCGACCTGGCGCGCCAGCTAGACCGCGCCGTCTTCCCCGGCGAACAGGGCGGCCCCCACCTGAACACGATGGCCGCCATCGCCGTGGCTATGAAGCTGGCACGGACCGACCAGTTCCGGGCCTTGCAGCAGCGCATCGCCGACAACGCCGTGCGCCTGGCAGAGGGGTTACAAGAACGCGGGCTACGCCTAGTCGGCGGGGGAACAGAAACCCACTTGTTGATGATCGACGTACGCAGCAGCATCGCGCGCGACGGCGTGGGCCTTTCCGGCGACATGGCGGCCCGCATCCTGGATGTGGCCGGCATCGTCACCAACCGCAACACCATTCCCGGCGACAGGAGTGCCTTTGCCGCCTCCGGCGTGCGCCTGGGAACAGTGTGGATCAGCCAGCTCGGTTTCGGCGAGGAGGAGGTCGACCTGCTGGCAGAGGCAATAGCCACCGTCCTCCACGGTTGCACGCCCTTCTATTACGAGGCACCGGGAGGCAAGAAGCGGCTGCGGGCCAAAGTCTCCTACGAAGCGCTACGGCGCGGCCGGGAGATCGTGCGCCAGTTGCGGGACCTGCCGGCCCCGGCCGCCGCCGGAGACGCCGTCGAGGTGCGCGGCGAAGTCGCTCCAGGCTTCCTGAACGCCGCGCTCACCAGCGACGTCGCTGGCCTCGACGTCGGCGAGAGCCAACCGACGCACCTCTTCGGGCACGATCTGGACGCCCCTGCCCGGCTGCTGCGGCGCGGAGACGAACGCTACGCCCTCCGCTTTGCCGACGAGGAAACGGCGAAGCGGGCGGCCAACTGGTTGCAGGCCCTCTCCGACGGTTACGCGCAATTTGACGACGTGTACGGAAAGTTGCCGGGCGCCGTCGTCGTCAAGACGGGTGCGGCGGCCGAAGAGATCCCCATGCCGGAGCCGACAGAGGAAGCTTTTGTCGACACCAAGCCCTACTTCGTCGGCCACGACTGCCGGCCCCCGGCCGGAGAACGGCTTCCCTCCTTTACGTGGGAAGAACCGGAGGAGGGCGATTTACGCCGGACCACCCTGTACGACACCCACGTCGCCATGGGCGCGCGCATGGTGCCTTTCGGCGGCTGGGAGATGCCCGTCTGGTACACGTCGGTCAGCGACGAGCACGAGGCAGTGCGCAAAACGGCCGGCCTCTTTGACGTCACCCATATGGGCGTACTCGAAGCCAGCGGCCCCCACGCGGCCGCCTTCCTCAATCTGGTGACCACGAACGACGTGGAGACCCTGGCCGTAGGCCGCTCCCACTACACCTATCTCCTTTTCCCGGACGGCCGCGTCGTCGACGACCTGCTCGTCTACCGGCGAGGACCCGACCGCTATATGCTCGTAGTCAACGCCGCCAACAACGACAAGGATTGGGCCTGGTTACAGGCCGTCAACGAGGGGCGGGTGCACATCGACGACGAGCGTCCCGGAGTGCACGTGCAACACCCCGCCACACTGCGCGATTTGCGCGACCCCCGGTGGGGAGACGAATGTCGGGTCGATCTGGCGCTGCAAGGGCCGCACTCCCGAGACATCCTGCTCGCGCTCTGCGACGACGAGGAGCTGGCAGAGCGCATCAAGGGGTTGCGCTGGGCTGGCCTCACCGAGGGCGTCCTGGGCGGCTTTGATGTCATCATCTCCCGTACCGGGTACACCGGCGAACGCGTCGCCTACGAATTATTCGTACACCCCGAGAAGGCGCCCACCTTCTGGAAAGCGTTGCTCGAAGCCGGCGAGCCCTACGGCCTGAAACCGGCCGGTCTCGCCGCGCGCGACAGCACGCGCACCGAGGCCGGGTTGCCCCTCTACGGTCACGAGCTGGACGGCCCGCTCGGCCTGAGCCCCGGCGACGCCGGTTTTGCCAGCTACGTCAAATTGTGGAAGCCGTTCTTCATCGGCCGGCAGGCCTTCATCGACGGCGAGCAAGAGCGGGACCAAATCGTCGTCCGTTTCCGCATGGACGACAAAGCCGTGCGCCGGCCGGAGCTGGGCGATCCCATTCTCGACCGCCGGGGCAAAGTGGTGGGCACGGTGACCAGTTGCGCCATCGACAACGAAGGCTATCTGCTGGGTCAGGCCGTCGTGCCCTTGAGCATGGCCGATCCCGGAACGTCTCTGGCCATCTACCAGTTGGGCGGCGGCACGCGCTCGCTGCGCGTGCCGGACGAAGTGAAAATGGGCGCGCGCCTGCCGGCGCCGGACAGCGCCACGGTGCTGACGCGCTTCCCCAAAGGCTGATCAGGACGG
>JAWVYQ010000036.1:0-25739 GCA_033722615.1 Promineifilaceae bacterium (SeqCode) | reverse complement strand
GTAAGGATCGCCGCCGAAGGAGCGTATGCCCAGGTCGCCCGGGCTCTCGGGGCTGGGTGATTCGAGAACGTCGAGGGATGGGCCGAGGAGAAAGTTGATTCCGAGGGCAGCCAGTTCACGCCCCACAACCTGGCCAACGTCTTCGGCGAGGTCCGGCTGCCACGTTGCGCCAATGGCCATGGCGCTCGGTATTTCGGTGAGGCCGGAATAAATCTGGCTGTACGGAGGTCCATCGCCCTCATGTTGGGTGGCTATGAAGAGGGGGATCTGAGTTCCCGTTGCGGGCAACGTGGGCGCCGGCAGGCGGTCGTCGCCGCGGACCGTGTCGGTGATGAAGGCGCGCTCACCGATCGTGGAGACCATCTGTAACTGGTTGGTCAGTTCTGCCACCTGTTGGGGAGTCGTGCCCTCTGCGCCGCCGATGTTGTCGTTGTTGGCCAGGAGGACGAGGCCGCCGACTTTGTAGTTGAGAACGAGGTCGGTGATGGGATCGTTCCGGCCGACCTCACGTCCCCGAAAGGTGATGAGGAAGAGCTGGCCAACTCGTTCAGCCACACTCATTTCCTCTAACAGCGCCTGGGCCTGGTCCACGGGCTCATCCTGGCCAGCAGCCGGTTGGCCGGCTGGCAGGAGCCAACCCAGGAGTATTAAGGTTATGAGACCAACGCGCCAGATCTTAGACATCAGGTTAGGTTACCAACGACAGGTGTTTGATAAGCTGAGTTGGCGTGCCAGGAGGGTGCCTCGCAAGCATGAGGACGGGCTCGGGAATCCGCCTTCGTCGTGTTGCCCGGACACCGTCCGTTCACGCCATCTTTACGAGAGTATACTAGAGAGCGCCTTACCTTTCCAAGTGAGATTAGTCGTAGTTGAAGGGGGTATCCGCCTGATTGCCTTTGCCGGGGCGGGTTGTTACAATCGGCTGACTACCGTTTGACTCTTTAGCGGACAGTCAGGTGCGGCCAGTTTCGGTCCATCTGACTGTTTTCGGGTTACATAGATGAGCAACACAACGCGCAATCTTTTTCTCCTCATCCTCGTATTCCTTCTCGTTGTTGCCGCTTTCGCTGCGGGCTACGTGGCAAATGAATTCGTGGACTTGAGCCCGGATACGGCGCGAGCCGCGGCGAACGAGGAGTCGTTTTCCCTCTTCTGGGAGGCGTGGGGCTGGGTAGAGAAAAGTTATCTCGGCGAAATTCCGCCGATGAAACAGGTGACGTACGGGGCGATTCGTGGCGCGCTTAATTCGTTGGGCGACCCGTATACTGTTTTCATTGAACCGCCGGCGCGTGACCAGGAGCGCGACTCTCTGCGCGGTAATTTTGGGGGGATCGGCGCTCACCTGACGCGTAATGAGGCGGGTGAGGTTGTGTTGGATCCGATCCCGGGTAACCCGGCGGAAGCGGCCGGCGTCGTGACCGGTGACGTCTTGCTAGCGGTGGACGGTCAGCCTATTGGCGATGCGATGACGGTGCAGGAAATTGCACAACTGATCCGTGGTGAAAAGGGGACGACGGTCACGCTGACGGTGCGCCATCCGGAAGATGAGGAGCCGGTGGAGCTGACGATTGAACGGGACGACATCCTGATCCCGTCGGTCAGCTATCGGCTGCTAGAGGAAGCGCCGGCGACTGGCTACATTCAGTTGACGCGCTTCAGTGGCGAAAGTAGCAATGAGGTGCGAGAAGCCATTCTCGATCTGGGCGCTCAGGGGGCGGAGAGGCTGATCGTGGACGTACGGGGAAATGGGGGCGGGCTATTGGATGCAGCTGTCGACGTGGCCGACCATTTTTTGAGCGGCGGTCCCGTCCTTTACCAGGAGAGCAAGGGCGAAGGGGAGCAAGTATACGAGGCAACCGAGGAGACGCTGGCGGCCGACATACCGCTGGTGGTTTTGGTAGACGGAGGGACGGCGAGTTCGGCCGAAATCCTGGCGGGCGCCCTGCAGGACCGCGACCGGGCGACGCTGATGGGCACTCAGACGTTCGGCAAGGGCTCGGTGCAACTGGTTTATGATTTGAGTGACGGTTCGTCGGTACACGTGACGGCCTCTCGCTGGTACACGCCAAACAGGCATCAGATTGACCAGCAGGGACTGACTCCGGATATTCCTGTGGAGATGACGCAGGAGGCGATAGATGCCGGCCGGGACGTGGTGCTGGAGCGAGCCGTAGAGTATCTTCAGAGTGGGAACGACTGATATGAGTGAAAGAAGAATTCGACCCATCCTTATCCTTGTATTCTCCTTCTTTGCCGTTCTATTGTGCGCGAGTATGGTGGCCGGCGGGTACTGGCTCGGCCGGCGGATGGCGGACAGTGGGCAGATAGCGTCAGGAGAGGCGACGACGGCCGAAGTGGAGAGGGAAGCGCGGCCGGCGGCCGTTGCCCCCGAAGAGACGGCGCCGTCGGAAGAGGAGTCGCCAGCGCTACCTGCCGGCGAGGGACAGGAGGAGGACGCGACGTCAGGGTCGAGCGAGCTGGAGGAACCGGCCGCGACGCCTTCGGAGGCGGCGGAGACGCCTGAACCGGCGGCTGAGAATGCAACGACCGACGAGGCGCAGGCCACAGAGGAACCGCAAGATTTCACCCGGCGCGATGTAGATTTCACCGGAGAAGACCTTGATTTGCTGTGGGAAGTGTGGGAAATCGTCCAGGAGGATTTTGACGGCCAGCTACCGCCCGAAGATGAATTGACCTACGCTGTGATTCGCGGATTGCTGGAGTCGCTAGACGACGAGTATACGCGCTTCACGCCGCCCGAAGCGGCCGAGTTGGTGCGCGAGCGGATGGAAGGCACCTTTGAGGGGATCGGAGCGTTCGTGCGGGAAAATGAAGAAGGACTGACAGAGATCGTGCGGCCGATGGACGGGCAGCCGGCCGACCTGGCCGGCCTTCAATCCGGCGACGTAGTGATCGGCGTCGACGGTGAGTCGGTGACGGACCGGACGCTGGACGAAGTGATTGCCCTGATTCGCGGTCCGGAGGGAACCGACGTGACGCTGACCATCCGCCGAGAGGGCGTCGACCCTTTTGACGTGACAATCACCCGGGCGTTCATCGAGATTCCCATCGTCGAGTCGGAGATGCTGGAAGAGGACGTTGCCTACGTGCATCTCACCAGCTTCAGCGCCAACGCGGAGGAGCAGCTTACAGAGGCGCTGGAGGAATTGCTGGCGCAGAATCCCGAGGGACTCATCCTCGACCTGCGCGACAATCCGGGCGGTTTTCTGGATCAGTCCATCTCCGTGGCCGACCTTTTCTTGCCGGAAGGCGTCGTCCTCTACGAGCGCAGCCGGACCCGGGACATTGACGAGGTTTATCGTTCCGAGACAGGCGGAATAGCAGAAGAGATTCCGCTGGTCGTGCTGATCAACCAGGGCAGCGCCAGCGCGTCCGAGATTGTCGCCGGCGCTATCCGCGATCAGGATCGGGGCGTGCTGATCGGCGAGACGACGTTCGGCAAAGGGTCAGTGCAGTTGACGCACACTCTGTCGGACGGTTCGGAACTCCGCGTGACGATTGCTCGCTGGTATCTGCCTTCTGACCAGAGCATCGGCGGTAACGGTATTGCGCCCGATATCGAGGTAGCGACGCCGGAGGATCTGGGCGGCGATGATGATGATCAGCTTCAGCGAGCGATTGAGTATCTGACAAATGGAGAGTAAGGGGCGGCGAGAATTTGCGGCTTCGGTCGACGGCGATGCCGACCGCGGGCGTAGAGGACGCGCCGGTCCCCCTTTAGAGCGGTAACGATGGCGAAGAATAAAGCGACGGATAATTTTGAAATTGTGTCCCGGAATCGCCGGGCCAGTCACGACTACGAGCTTCTGGACCGTTACGAGGCCGGGCTGGCGCTGACAGGGACGGAGATCAAGTCGGTGCGGCAGCACAAAGTGAGCCTGCAACGCTCTTTCGTACAACCACGCCATGGCGAGTTGTGGTTGATGGAGGCCAACATCGCCCCTTACGAACAGGGCAACCGGGAGAATCACGAGCCGAAACGGCCGCGGAAGCTGTTGCTGCACCGGCGCGAAATCAACAAGATCATTGATGCCCTGCAGACGAAGGGCATGACGATGGTGCCTACCAAGATGTATATCAAGGATGGCTGGGCGAAGGTAGAAGTGGCGCTGGCCCGGGGGAAGAAGCTGTACGACAAGCGCCAGGATATTGCCCGGCGGGACGCCGAGCGGCGTATTGAGCGCGCCCTGCGCGAGAAGTACGGGCGCTGAGTGGATGAGACGGCCGAAGGAGATTATATAGGTGGACAGGTTGTTCGTGTTGTTGGGCTCGGCGCTGATGTTTCTCGGGGTGGGGGCAGGCGCCTTCGGCGCGCACGGTCTGGCACCCTACTTTGAAAGATATCCGGACCTGGAGGCGACGTACGACACGGCCGTCCGTTATCACATGATACACGGTCTGGCGTTGCTGGCTACGGCATGGGTGAGCAGCCATTGGCCGGGCGCCTGGTCAACCTGGGCCGGCTATCTGTTCCTCATCGGCCTTCTTCTCTTCTCGGGCAGCCTCTATCTTCTCGTGTTCACGCGCCTGCGCTGGCTGGGCGCGATCACGCCCCTGGGCGGCATTGCCTTCCTGGCTGGCTGGCTCTGCCTCTTTGTGGCGGCCTGGCAGGCCGGGTAGGAGAGGGCGCCGATGAACGGCAATCCCTACGACGTTCCCGAGCTTACGGTAGAAGAGTTGGCACAGCGGCTGGAGCGTGGCGACGGGCTGATACTATTGGACGTACGCGAGCCGGTGGAGAGGGAGATGGCGCAGTTGGACGGTGAAGTGGAGGCCGCGCCGGTTAGCGCCCTCGTCCGCCAGGGAGAGGAAGCGTTGCCGGAGGGCGCACGTGATCGGGATGCGGAGATCGTCGTCTACTGCCATCATGGGATTCGCAGCGCGCAGGTCGTCGCCTGGTTGCGCCAGCAAGGCTGGAACAGTGTGTGGAATATGGCCGGGGGCATCGATGCCTACGCCCGGCGCGTGGATCCATCGGTCGGCTTCTATTAGGTCCTCGACGTACTGTTTCGGAGTTGCTGTCGACAAAGGGGGCGGGGCGAAAAGTTGACATCCTTCTCGCTGGCGTCTTATAATGCAGGAGCATAAGCAAACGACGATGCGGAGATAAGTAGGCCGGCCGTGGTCTTGGAGAGAGTTAGCGGTCGCTGTGAGCTAACGGCCCGCCGGTTGAAATCCCCTCCGCGCCCGACAAAGTTAGTTGGGCAGTTGCCTGTCGAGAAAGCGCCGATTTTGTCGCGGAAGGCAGGCCGGGTACGCCCGTTAACGCGATGAAGAGTCCCGTGCTCCGGCGCGGGAGAATCCAGGTGGCACCGCGGGCCCCCTCGTCCTGGCGACGAGGGGGCTTTCTTGATCCGTGGACGAATGGAGAGGAAAAAGTGGCAGGTTTAGGTTTGGTTGAGTTGTTGCTTATCGTAGGGTCGTGTGTTGTGCTCGGTTTGCTCATGGTGGCCGTCGTGGTCGCCGTGTACTTCGTCATACGCGACCGGCAACGATAATAGACGGCAAAGGAGAGAACGATGCTTGACATTAATCTCATTCGCGAGAAGCCTGAGTGGGTGAAGGCGCAAGTCGAGAAATTGAACGACACGGCGCCTATTGACGAGATCGTGGCCCTTGATGAAGAGAGGCGAGAAATCATTCAGGAGGTGGAGGAGCTGCGCCGGCAGCGGAACGAATCCTCAAAGCAGATTGGGCGCTGGATGGGCAGCCTGAAGAAGCTGGAGGCGGACCTGAAACGGGCGGAAGCGGGAGAAGACGTGGGCCAGCCGGCCGAGGCGCTGCGCACGCAAATCAACGCGTTACGCAATAACGCAGAAGAGGCGAAGGATGAGACGCGGCGCATCGGCGACAAGATCGGCGAGCTAGACGAACAGTTGCGCCGCGTTGAGGCCGAACTGGAAGAGAAGATGCTTTGGGTGCCGAACATGCCTCACGAGAGCGTGCCGGTAGGGCCGGATGACAGCCACAACGTGGCGTATGAGGCGCAGGGTGCGCCGGAACCGCACTTCGATTTTGAGCCGAAACCCCATTGGGACCTGGGGCCGGAGATGGACATCATCGACTTTGAGCGCGGCGTGAAGATGAGCGGCAGCCGTTTTTACGTCCTGAAGGGGTGGGGATCACGGCTGCAGCGGGCCCTCATCCAGTTCATGCTGGATTATCACGTAGAGAAGCACGATTACACCGAGGTCTATCCGCCCTTTATGGTTCGTTCGGAGTGCGCTGTGGGAGCCGGGCAGTTGCCGAAGTTCGCGGACAACATTTACCGCGACGCGGAAGAGGACTTCGTGTGGATCGGCACGGCCGAAATTGCGCTGACGAACCTGCACCGGGATGAGATTCTGGACGAGGAGCAATTACCGCTTAAGTATGTGGCGTATACGCCGTGCTTTCGGCGAGAGAAGATGAGCGCCGGCCGCGACGTGCGCGGCATCAAGCGCGGGCACCAGTTTGACAAGGTGGAAATGTACCGCTTCACGCGGCCGGAGACGAGCTACGATCACTTTGAGGAGATAGTGCAGGACGCCATTGACATCGCCGAAGCGTTGGAACTACGCTACCGGATCGTGGAAATGGTGACCGGGGACCTGGGCTTTGCGGCCGCCAAGAAGTACGATCTGGAAGTGTGGGCGGCCGGTTGTCAGGAGTGGCTGGAAGTAAGCTCCGTCAGCAACGATGAGGCTTTCCAGGCGCGGCGCGCCAACGTGCGCTACCGGCCGGAAGAAGGCGGCAAACCGCGCTTCGTGCACACGCTCAATGGCAGCGGTCTGGCCCTGCCGCGGATAATGATCGCCATTATTGAGAACGGCCAGCGCGAGGACGGCAGCGTCGTCTTGCCGGAGGCGCTCCGGCCGTATCTGGGTGGCATTGAGGTGATCGAGGGAATAAAAACGGCGCACTGACGGGATCTTTCTGCCTGTTGCCTGCGGCATCTGCCCGCCCGTCGTCAGACCAGGGCGGTTTGTGGGAGCTGCGTTGCCTCCTGGACGACGTTTTCGTAGAGACCGACAATCCGCCGGCCGATCTTCGCCCAATCATACTGCCGCGCGTGGATGCGGGCGTTCCTGCCCAATTCCTGGCGACAAGCGTCGTCCGTCAGCAGGCAGTAAATCTTGTCCGCCAGCGCTTCCGGATCGCGGCTGGGGACGTGGAAGCCCGTCTCGCCGTCCTTGACCAGAAAGGCCAGCCCGCCGACCTCGCTGGCGATGACGGGCGTGCCCGTCGCCATCGCCTCGAGGGCGACGAGGCCGAAGCTTTCGTAGTGGGAGGGCATGACGACCATCTCGGCCGCGGAGTAGTAGTAGGGGAGGAGTTCCTGATCCTTGGAGCCGAGGAAGGTGACGAGGTCGTGCACGTCCAGCTCCTGGCGCAGCGCCTGTAGGCGGGCCATCTCGTCGTCCGGATCGTCGGCCCACGGGTCGCCGCCGATAATGGAAACGCAGACGTTCTCCACGGCCTCCGGGCGCCGCTTCTGGATCAGGGCCATGGCGCGCAGCAGGGTGTCGATCCCTTTCAGAGGCTCGATGCGGCCGACGAAGACGATGTTTTTGTGGTGCAGGGGGATGCCCACTGCTTCTCTGGCGACCGGTTTGGCGACCGGCTGGAAGCGGCCGAGGTCGACGCCGGGTGGAATGACGACTACCCGTTCCATGTCGGCGCCGTAGAGCCATTCAAGCTGGGCCTGTTCGGCCTGGGTAGAGACGACGATGCGGTCGGCGACCTGTAAAATATGCTTTTCCCCTTCGATCCGTTCAGGGGCAGCCCGCTGCGAGTCATGCCGGGCGATGCGGTTCTTCATGTGACCGAGGGTGTGGAACATTTGCAGGATGGGAAGATGGCCGCCCCAGGCGCTCTGTAACTCTTCGGCGACGAGGCCGGAGAGCCAGTAGTGGCTGTGGATGAGGTCGTATTGGGCGTCTTCCTCTTCGGCGAAGGCCAGAACGCCGGCAACAAACTCATCCAGGTAACGGTGGATCTCGGCCACGGGGATCGGCGCTTCCGGCCCGGCCGGCACGTGGATGACGCGCGCGCCGGGGCCCAGGTCATGTTTGATACGCGGCTGGCAATCATCCTGGGAGCGGGTAAAGACGTCAACCTGGATGCCCATCTGGCCGAGTTGGCGGCTGAGATCGCGTACGTAAACGTTCATGCCACCCGTCTTCTTGCCGCCCAGCATGGCCAGGGGGCAAGTATGGACGCTGAGCATGGCTACTCGGCGTACCGTGTCGCGGATATCTTCACTCATGTTATGGGGGAGAGTGGGCGTCAGAGCCTGCACAGATCAGCTCATGACACCAATTGTTACGCTCTCGTGATCTGAATACGGTTGATCGTCGTATCTTCGGCTCCGAAACGGTATTTATAGCTTTCGTCGCCACGAAGGAAATCGAAGGCCGCCCGACCGTTTTCGACAGCCTTTTCGATGGCGCCGGCTGTGAGCACGACGCCGGGACTCAGGTAACCGAACTCTAAAATGTCAAAACCGGAGTTGTAAACCCATATTCGGTCATTGTAGTCGAAATTGAACAGAGCGGCCGCCCGGTTCCCCCGGTGGGTGAGGAACATCAGTTGCAGGGTGCCGGCCGCCATCGCCGCTATCGCAACTTCGTGGAAAACGGCGCGCCGTCCCTCATTCAGCCACTCAGCCTTCTCCGGCATACTCTTCTGCAGCAGTTCCAGAAAGTCCTCGACGGCTGCCGTAAGATCGTCCTCAGGTCCGATGGTGACCAGTTCGGCCTGCGCCGCGTTGGCCCGCCGCCGCTTGCGCCGAATTTCGTGTCGCTGCTTCTTGTCCAGGTCCATCAAGTACTCTTCGAAGGTGTCCGGCAGGGTGACGACGGGACACACTTCCTGCACCGCGCTCTGTAGCCGGTATCCTCGTTTCTCTGCCTGCTCTCGCAGAATGTCGTTGGAGGGAGAGGCGGCCGGAATGTTGCACAGGTCGAGTCCGCGCCAGGCCGGGAAATCGCTTCCTTCCAGGACGTCGAATACGCGATCCCAGAGGATGTCGGCGCGCTCGGCCGGGGCGATCAGGTCCAGGTAGTCGGTTTCCTCGGTGCAACCGTTGAAATAAAGGGTCCCATCGACGACATAGAAACAGGCGATGGCGGCTAACTGACCGCCATCGTCCCGCACTGTAACCGTATGTAGCTCTCCCGGTCCAAGATTTGACCACCACGCCTGCTGGTAGCCCAGGCTCTGAAATGGCGTGGCGGTCATGCTACAGTCGACGAGATCGTCCCATTCGGATGCCAGCCGGGAGAAGGCGTCGCACCCGTGTATCAGTTCAGTGTGCATGTTGGCCCGTAATCGTACTCAAGTCCGTTTATCGCTTGGGCTCCTATCTTAGCCGGAAAACGGTTTTTGAGCCAGCGTTTGCCAGTGGCCATTCTCTTGACGGCGAGTGGTTGGGTTGTGGGATTAGCGGCGGCCGGCCATCTCCCGCTCAGAATCGACCGGTACGTTAGCTGATTCCTGTGAGCCCCAATCCGGAGCAAGCTGGGCTGGATTGACGAGCCGCCCATCCGGCCGGGACAGTTTGTGGATGGTCTTCATCTCCTCATCGCTGAGTTCGAAGTCGAAAACGTCGAAGTTCTCTTCAGCATGGGCCTGGCTGGAGGCTTTTGGAATGGCGGCGACGTTTTCCTGCTGGATAAGCCAACGCAGGCTGACCTGAGCGGCCGTCTTACCATGTTCGGCAGCGATCTCTTTCAGAGTATCGTCGTCCGTCACCTTTCCTTTAGCCAGCGGGCTGTAGGCAGTGAGGACCATACCATTGTCTCGTATTGCATTCAGCAGGGCAGACTGGTCGAGGAAAGGGTGGTATTCGACCTGGTTGACGCTCAGGGGCACGGCCGTGAGAGAACGGGCGTTGTCCATGAGGCCAAGGGTGAAGTTACTGACCCCAATGAGGCGTGTTTTACCCGCCTTCTGCATGGCGTTCAGCGCGCCGATCGTCTCCTCGAGGGGCACGCCGGGATTGGGCCAGTGTAGCAGGAGGAGGTCTACGTAATCCACGCCCAGCCGTTGCAGGCTGTGGTTCACGGCGGCCGGGAGTTCGTCGGCCGCGAAATGGTCGGGCCAGACCTTGGTCGTTAGGAATATCTCGTCACGAGGAACGCCGGAGGCCCGTATGGCGCGGCCGACGGCTTCCTCGTTGCCGTAAGATTCGGCCGTATCGATGTGGCGGTAGCCAGTGTCGAGAGCAACGCGAACCATTCTTTGCGCGTCACGGCCGCGCAGTCGAAACGTTCCAAAACCGAGGGCAGGGATCTGTGCATCATTTACGTCGATAAATTTCATTAGTGTGGAACTCCTCTTCGTCTAATGCGACCCTTTGTTTGGCGCATCACTTCGTTTAGCGCATCAATTCTCTTTATAAACCCACTTTGTTGAATATGCGTTTGAATGGCAGTATCACAGAGCATGAGAAGGGATTCCAACGCCTTTCTTGTGGTTTTCTATGATGATTCTAATCAAAAACTGTTGTTTTGTTTATATTATGGGTGTATAGTAGCTTCAAGTTTGGTAGGGTTTACTTGAGGAACTTCCCCCTCCCCCTAAACTGGCACGAGAGAAACGCGACTGGAACACCCTGCCAAGCCCAGGACAATGCCTGCCCCTCCCTCAACTTTCGGCATTGTCCGCTTACCATTTTTGCCTCTCGGTAAAAATGGTGCGGATAAACCGCCATCCTGGCTCCCCGCCGGATGGCGGTTTCTGTTTTATTGGGGGCGTGCATCACGGCCAACGGGCTTTAATTTCGCTTCTCATAGACGTGGTGGCGCACTTTGGCTGCGACGTCGGCCGGATCCACCTGTCGGCGGGCCACTCCATTATCCAGGGCAGTGCGGGCCACGGCTTCGGCGACGGCCGGGGCAACGCTAAAATCGGTGGCTTTGGGGATGATCCAATCGGACCGGAGTTCACGCTCGGCGACCAGGCCGGCAATGGCTCCTGCAGCAGCTATCTTCATCTCGTCTGTGATATTGGGCACGCGGGCGTCGAGGGCGCCGCGGAAGATGCCGGGGAAGGCAAGGGAGTTATTTACCTGGTTCGGCAGATCGCTGCGACCGGTTGCCACGATGGCCGCGCCGGCCGATAGCGCCTCGTCGGGCATAATTTCCGGAGTCGGATTAGCCAGGGCGAAGATGATGGGGTCGTCGGCCATGGCATCCACCATTTCCGGCTTCAGGGCGCCGGCGACGGAGAGCCCAATAAATACGTCTCGTCCCCGGACGGCGTGCGCGAGATCCCCCTTTGTCTTGGCCCGATTGGTGACGGCCGCCATCTCTTCTTTTATCCAATTCATCCCCTTTTTGCGCCCCTCGTAAATAATGCCCCGGGAATCGAGCATGATGACGTCTTCGACGCCCATGGCCATCAGTAATTTGGTGACGGCCACGGCGGAGGCGCCGGCGCCGTTGACGACGATGGATAGATCTTTGGGCTCTTTGCCGGTGAGGCGGCAGGCGTTGAGAATACCGGCGAGGACGACGACGGCCGTGCCGTGCTGGTCATCGTGGAAGATGGGAATATCCGTACTCTCTTGCAATTTGCGTTCGATCTCGAAGCAGCGGGGGGCGCTGATATCTTCCAGGTTGATGCCGCCGAAGGTAGGCTCGAGTCGCCTGACCACGTCGACGATCTCATCCGGATCCTGAGTGGTTAGGCAGATGGGGAAGGCCTCGACGCCGGCAAAGGTGTGGAAGAGGATGGCTTTCCCCTCCATGACGGGCAGAGCGGCGCGACCGCCGATATTTCCCAGACCGAGGACGGCGCTGCCGTCGCTGACGACGCCAACGAGGTTGCCGCGCACGGTGAGGTCGAAGACGGTTGTCTGGTCCTCCACGATCACTTCCGACGCTTCCATGGCGCCGGGCACCAGGTAGAATTCCTCAAGAATGAAGCTATCTTTGACGGGGATGTTGCTGTTGATCTCCAACAATCCCTGGAAGCGGTCGTGGAGCTCCAGCGATTCTTCGGCGTAATCCATCTCGCGGCCGCTGGGTGCGGGGACGGGTAGGCGCCCCTCGTAAACGTAGGCTCTTGTCCGCTCGGCGATCTCGGTGGGGTCAACGTCCGGACGTTTTGCCAGATTTTCTTCGAGCGTCGCGCGGGCGACGGCTTCGGCGACCACGGGCGCCACGCGATAATCGAGGAGGCGCGGATAGATGTAGTCGGGGTGGAGGTCATCCTCGTCGACGAAACTGGCGATAGCTTCGGCCGCTGCCAACTGGGCATTGAGGCTGAAGGTGCGCGCACGCACGTCAAGAAGGCCTCGAAAAACGCCGGGGACGACGGCCGCGATATCCATTTGGTTTGGATAGGTGGAGTGGGCCGTGGCGACGACGGCGGCGCCGGCAGCGCGGGCCTCCCGGGGCGTAATCTCTATAGGAGAGCCAAAGGTGAAGAGGATGGGATCGGCAGCCATCGATTTTATCTCGGCCGGCGTCAGACTGGCGCCGCTAGCGAAGCCGATAAAGGCGTCGGCGCCGCGAAGTACGTCGCTCAGCTCCCCTTTCTCGTAGCTGGGGTTGCTGACTTTGGTGATCTCCCACTTGGCCCAATTCATGCCGCGCGGCCGGTATTTGTAAAGGGCGCCCTGGCGGTCACAGACGATGACGTTGCCGGCCCCGTAATGGTGGAGGAGCTTGGCCGTGCCCAGGCCGGCAGCGCCAGCGCCATTGATGATGACGCGCATGTCGGTGATCGCTTTGCCGACAAGGCGAGCGGCGTTGACCAGGCCGGCCAACACGCCGATGGCGACGCCCTCCCGGTGGTTGTTGACAACAGGTATATGCAGGGAGCGGATCAGACGGTTGGTGAGGGCCACTTCTTTGGGGGACGCGACGTCTTCAATGCTGACAGCGCCAAAGGTGGGGCTGATGTTAAGCACGACGTCGGCGAACTCGTCGATTGAAGTGACGTCAAGGGCGATGGGCAGTGCGTCGACGCCGGCGAACGTTTTCATGATGACGGCTTTGCTTTCAAGGACGGGCAGAATTGCCTCGGGCCCAATATTGCCCATGCCGAACGCCGACGAACCGTCGGAGACGATGGCGATGGTGTTCCCGCGGCACGTGACGTCGAAAGAACGCTTGGGGTCGCGCTTGATCTCGAGACAGGGTTCGGCCACGCCGGGGGTGTAGACCAGGCTCAGGGCCTGACTGTCGCGCACGTGCACCTTGCTGCGAACGCTGATCAATCCTTTGTAGCGGCGGCGGTATTCCATCGCTCGGCTCTCAATTGCGCTACCGGAAGTTTCCTCACTCATCGGTCAAATCCTTGTATCAACTCTCTGTCGTCACCGACCCTGCGGGTGACCCGAATCTCGTCGAGGTGCTCCAGCAGGGCGATGGCGTACTTGCGGCTGGTATTAAGCAGATCGCGGATCTCGGCCGCATTGGCGCGGCCGTGTTGTCGTAAGTGATCGGTGATTTGCTTGACGAGCTTCTTGTACTCTTCAGTGCGGTAGACGACGTCTTCGTTCAGGGGCTGGAGCTTGCCCAGGGCAACCAGCGCCTCATACACGTCGTTGCCGACGGCCGCCTGACTTTCCTTAACGCTGGGGGCGTTCACACCCGCGCGCCGAAATCGCTCGAGGAGCGCGTCGATCTTTTCCTGCTGCGCCGGCGAAAAGCGAATTTCGTGATCCGGCGCCCGGACGACCGAGCCGGTGTCCACGAGCAAGCCGTCGCCGGCGGCCTGGGCCAGCAACGGGTTGAAAACGTTGGACGCCAGGCGCAGCCGGCTGCGCAACTCTTCCCGGGGCATCCCCGGGCGCAAGGGGTGTGCTTTGTGATACTCAGCGACCGTTTCCTCCATTTGTTTTCGGAGTCGTTGCCAAGTGCCCCGGGTCAATGCGTGTTGGCCCACCAGAATGACGCGCTCGGCCTGAAGTAACTTTTGCCACGCATGCTCCGTTGTTTCCTCGTCCAGCCCGGCCTGTTGGAACAACGCTTTCGGTTGGGCAGGTTCGATACGCGCCAGCCGTTGTTCCAGGATTTCGTCTGGTTCCCCTTTGGCCAGCGTTCGCAGGCGTTCGACGACGTCCGAGCGGAAACGGCGATGGCGGCGCCCGGGGTGGGGATCCAGCACGCGCCCGCCGCCGATGGTGGCCGGCGGCGACGGTCGGCGCAAAATGAAGCGATCTCCGCGGACGACGGCAACCGGCTCCTGCAAAGCAAGTTGTAGCCAGCCTTTTTCGCCGGGATTGATCTGGCGAGCGCCGATGATGCGGGTCCGAGCGATGACTTCGGCGGCGCCGACGAAGAGCTTGACTTCGACGTTGTGGTGAAGGGGGCTGTCGGCCGCGGGCAGGTGACGGTAAGCGGCGTCGAGAAGAATGGTATCGCGAAGGACGCCGGGGGCGGCGAGCACGTCACCGCGGCTGACCTGGTCGGTGTCAACGCCGGAGACGTTCACGGCGACGCGGCTGCCCGGCCGGGCCACGTCACGGTCCACTTTATGTGTTTGCAGTCCACGAATCCGGCCCCGGTGCCCGGCCGGTTGTATTTCTACATCGTCGCCGATCCGGAGCTGCCCTCCGACCAGGGTGCCGGTGACGACGGTTCCGAAGCCGGTGAGGCTGAAAACGCGGTCGATGGGGAGGCGGGGGCGGCCGGTGTCTGTTCGCGATCCGGCGGCCTGCAGGCCCTCCGCGAGGGCCGTTCGTAGGGTTTCGAGGCCGGCGCCGGTGTGACCGGAGACGGGGATGATGGGCGCGTCCTCGAGGACGGTGCCGGCCAGCGTATCGCTCAGATCGAGCGTGACCAACTCAAGCCAGTCGGTGTCGTCAATCAAATCTGTCTTGGTCAGTGCGACGACGCCCCCGCGCACGTCCAAAAGGTCGAGAATGGCGAGGTGCTCGCGGGTCTGGGGCATGACACCTTCGTCGGCGGCGACGACCAATAGGGCCAGGTCGACGCCACCAACGCCGGCCAACATATTTTCGATGAAGTCGCGGTGCCCAGGGACGTCGACGATGCCTACCTCTTCCAGATCGTCACTTTCACCCAGCGACAACCAGGCAAAGCCGAGGTCGATGGTCAGTTCCCGCTCTTTTTCCTCGGCGAGGCGGTCGGGGTCGATGCCCGTTAACGCTTCCACCAGCGTTGATTTACCATGATCGACGTGGCCCGCCGTGCCGATAACGTACATTTTGATCAGCTGCGTAGGGGAAATGCCGGGCGTCTATTAGAGGTCATCGTCGCGCACGGGAACGAGAGTGGGCTGGCGGCGGCGATTCGGATCGTTGGCCAACGTCTTTTCCACTTCTTCCTGCCAGATGCGGGGCAACTGCTTCACGGCGTCCGCCTGTGCTGTTTGCACGCGCCAAATCCGTTCCTGATCCTTTTCTAGCTCGTCCAGTTGTTCTTCAATGTTCGCCAGCTGGTCGCGCAACTGGCGCTCGTGGCGGGCGGAGGTCGAGAGACGCTGGTCAATCTCGACTTCAAAGCTCTTCCACTGTTTGTTGCGTTCGGTGACAAAGTTGTCCCAGCGGGATTGCATACGGCCGGCCTCAACGCGAGCCATCTCGGCCGTTTCTTGCTGCTGTTGCTCGATCTGTTTCTGCCATTCGGTTAACGTCTGTAAGGCCATTTTTGCTTCTTTATACTGGTCGGAGAAGTTAACCCACTGCTTGGCGTAAGCTTCCATTGTCTCTTCATGTTCTTCGAGCACGCGTTCCCACTTCTGCATCCGCTGCTTCCGATCGTATTCGCCAAGCTGTATTTGTTCCGCCCAGTTTTTGATCGTCTGGCGTAGCTCGGCCTGCTCTTCTTCGAGCTCCTGGTGGTTGGATTGTATCTTGTTCATCTTGTCCGCCAGGATGTCCATCCGATTGTTGATAGGCTCCCACCGCTTGTTAATTTCCACGAGAGACGTCTGGATTTCGGAGATGTTACGGTTGTTCTGGCTTTCTGCTTCCTCCAGATAGGCGAGGTCGTTGCTCCAATTCTCGACCCGATTTTCGATCGAGGCGATCCGGTTCTGGAGCACGCCGATGAGGTTCGCCAGCCGGGCTTCCTCTGCCTGGCGCAGTTCCATCTCGTTTTGGAGGCGGGCAATACCCGGTAGTTCTTTTCGGATTTCGCCGATTTCACGGGCGTTGACTTCGTGTTCCACGCGCCGCAGCCGCTCTAGCTCCTCCTCGGACTGGATTCGGCGCTCGTCATATTGCTCGATGAGGGCGACGACTTCATCCTTGAACTGGCTAAGCTGAGCGTCTACCTGCGGCAGCCGTGTGACTTGTGAGGTGACGCGAGAGAGCCGCTCTTCCAGCTCTTCGATGCGCTTGTTCCTTCTTTCGAGTTCGCGATTCTGGATGCTGAGTCGCTTCTCGAGTTCGGCGATGCGCTTCGTCGATTTGCGCCGTTCTTCGTCGAGCCACTCCAGCCGATTTCGCACTTCGGCGAGTTCGTCGGCCGATGCTACCTTTTTCTCGTTTTTACTAGCCATCTTATTTGCTCTCCTACATCTGAGCGTCCATCAACGCGGATTATACGTGTAAAATGTGAATCGTAAAACGTGTCGCGGACAGGATCATTGTACTCGCCTACCCGCGACCTCGCACACTGGCTATAATTCTGCTTATGATCCTCCATATGTTCGGACTCGTGTACTTGCCCATCGACTCGTTCGCCGACCGATTCTCGGCACCTGCTCATGCACATTGGCATTGACGCTCGTTTGCCCACTTACCAGATGGGGGGCATCAGCCAGTACGTGTTGAATCTGCTGTCGGCGCTGGCAGAGGGGCGCGTTGCGCACGACGGCATTGAGTACACGGTCTTCCAGAGCAGAAAGGAGGCGCGGTCCTACCGGCCGGCTCATCCTGATTTTCGGCAGGCGGCGCTGTGGACGCCGTGTCACCATCGCTGGGAGCGGTGGTTGCTCGGTCTGGAGCTACTCCGCCATGATCTGGACGTGATGCACAGTCCCGACTTCATTCCCCCGGCGTTTGGCGCGCGCCATCGGCTAATCACCGTACACGACCTCAATTTCCTTTACTACCCTCAGTATCTGACGGCCGAAAGCCGGCGTTATTATGTGGGCCAGATTGAGTGGGCAGTGAGGGTGGCCGATCATATCATGGCGGATAGTGAGCACACTCGGCTGGACCTTATCCGGCGGCTGGACGTGCCGCCGGGCAAAGTGACGACCGTTTACCTGGCAGCAGGTCCGATCTACGAACGGCCGGTGGCACCGGAAGCGGTGGAATCGACGTTGCGGCGATACGATCTGTCCCCAGGTTTCGTACTGTTCGTCGGGACGCTGGAGCCGCGCAAGAATATCCCGATGCTTTTGCGGGCATTTGCCGCTTTGCGCCAGGACGGAGGGCTTGGCGTTCCACTGGTCCTGGTAGGCGGCAAGGGGTGGCTTTACGATGATATTTTTCAGACCATCGAAGCGTTGGGTCTCCAAGGGGTAGTACGCCACTTACAGGGGGTGCCGGATGCCGATCTGGCCTGTCTGTATCAGGCGGCCGGCGTGCTGGCGCTGCCGTCACATTACGAGGGATTTGGTCTGCCGCTGCTGGAGGCCATGCACTGTGGCTGTCCGGTGGTTGCCAGCAATCGCGCGTCGTTGCCTGAGGTCGTCGGCGAAGCGGGCCTGCTGCTCGATCCGGATGACGTGGATGCCTGGGTTGAGGGGCTGGCGACGGCTCTGCTGGACCGCGAACGGCGGGAGGCCATGATTTCGGCCGGATACGAACAGGCGCGCCGCTTCACGTGGGAGAAGACGGCGGCGGCAACCCGGCGCCTGTATCGGAAAGTGGTCTGCGAGGGCTGGTCGGAGTAACAGCAGCGTGAAGATATTGTTGTTGACGCCCCAGTTGCCCTATCCACCGCACCAGGGGACGAGCCTGCGCAATTATCACATCATCCGCGGTCTTGCCGCGCGCCACGACATACACCTCCTTTCCTTCGCGGAGGAGAATGGAGGTAGCAATCGGGACGTACCGGAGCGGCTGCGCGCGTTGTGCGCCGACGTGGTGGCGGTGCCGGCGCCCCGGCGCACGATGGCCCAGCGGCTGTGGCGCATGGTGTCCCGCAGGCGCCCTGACATGGCCCATCGGCTGGAGAGCGAAGCGTTCGTCCGGGCGCTACAGACGGTCTTGAACGGTCATCGTTTTGACGTTGTCCAGGTCGAAGGGATTGAATTGGCGAGGTATATGCCCACCGTCCGCCGGCTTTCCCCCGGCTGCAAGCTGGTTTTTGACGATCACAATGCCGAGGCGGCGTTGCAGTACAGCGCTTTCCTCGCCGACGCGCGCCGGCCGCGACGCTGGCCGGCGGCCGCTTACTCCCTCGTGCAAACTCTGCGCCTGCGCCGCTTTGAACGGTGGGCGTGCCGGACGGCCGACGCGGTAACCGTCGTTAGCGAACCGGACGGCCGGGCCTTGCAGCGGCTGGCGCCCGGAATCGAGCCGACCGTCATTCCAAACTGTATTGACGTGGAGTCTTACCGGCAGCCGCCGGATAGCGCCGTTCCGCGCTACGACGTCGTCTTTACGGGGAAGATGGATTACCGGCCGAACGTGGACGCAGTGTCCTGGTTCGGCCGGAAGATCTGGCCCCTGATTCGACAGGTGCGGCCGGAGACGACGTGGGCCGTTGTGGGACAGAAGCCGCATCGTCGGCTGGCCTGGTTGCGGCAGGAGTCCGGTGTGACGGTAACCGGCCGGGTCGCGGAAATCCAGCCGTATCTGACCGGGGCTCGCGTCTACGTCATGCCTCTGCGCATGGGCAGCGGGACGCGGTTAAAGATGATAGAGGCGATGGCCGCGGAAAAGGCCATCGTGAGCACGCCAATCGGAGCGGAGGGATATGACGTTGCCCCCGGGCACCACCTGTTGCTGGCCGAGACAGCCGCAGAGTTCGCCGACTCGGTACTGAGGTTGTTAGGAGATGATGCGGAGCGGGAGCGTCTGGGGGCTTCGGCCGCGCGCTTTGCCGCCGTTTACGATTGGCGCGAGGTGATTCCCCGCTTTGACGAGGTTTACCAACGCCTTACGTGACGCGCAGTCGCTTCTCTATGGCGGCAATGTCCTTTTGCAGAAGATGACGGGCCGGATAGTCGCTGGCGCTATCAAGATCTCTTTTCAAATCGTCGAGAGCGTCGGCGTGTTCCTGCATGTCGCTGTAAACGTCGGCCGCTTCCTCTTCGTGTCCTTCCTGTTGTAGAGATCGAGCCAGGTAGTAGCGGGCCAGTAACTCCATCTGTTCGTTGGAGGTCCCCAGATTGGCAGCCAGTTCGAGACGGGGGATCGCGTCCTGATATCGCTCGAGATGGAAAAGGGTGGCGCCGAGATGGAACTGGTTCAGACCCTCTGTACCGCGCAGGCGTGCGGCTTCGGCAAACGCTTTCTCCGCCTCTGAGAATCGGGTCTGAGCGTATAGGACCTGGCCCAGCGTGACATAGTTCGTATCGCTGTCGGGCTTTCGCTCTACCGCTTCGCGGGCATCGGCTTCGGCCGCCGGCAGGTTGGAGAGGGCGAAGTGAATGAGCGCCCGGAGATAGTAGGGCTCCCAGCGATCGGGCTTGTCCTCGATGATCTGGTTTGTGCGTGCCAGCGCCTCTTCTAGACGCCCGGACTGAAAGGCGCGCACGGCACTGTGCAGGCCGGAGGGGAGGAGCAGAAAGCGCAGCCCCTGCAAAATGAGGTAGCCGACGACAAAGCCCAGCGCCGTGTAGATAATGTTTTCCGTGAGGAAGAAGGCGAGCAGGGCGGCGAGCACAGGAATAATGAGGAGCACGTTCCAGCGTCGTTCCATAGCAATCCGTATTGTACCGCGGTGCCGGTGACGCTCAAAACGGCCACGCCCGGCGCGGTGTGCTCGGCTCGTTCATCGTCCGCCCGGCCGGCTATCAGACATCCGGCACATTCTTACGGGCGCTGTTACAGGGATCTGCCTGCGCCAGAAGATCAGGTCATCGGTTCCGTCAGGAGACGGGGATTTGGGGCGTTTTAGGACAGCGGCTGAGCATTTCGATACCGTCGTCCGCCACGAGGACGAGATCTTCGATGCGCACGCCGCCCCAGTCAGGAACGTAGACGCCGGGCTCGACGGTAGTGACCATGCCGCTCTGGAGCGGCAACTCGTATTTCTCTCGCGGCGAAAGGTGGGGTTCTTCATGAACTTCGAGGCCGACGCCGTGACCTAGCCCGTGGCCGAAATGCTCTTGGTGGTTGGCTGCGGCGATGGTGTCGCGGGCGAGGGCGTCTGCTTCACGCGTCGTCGTGCCCGGCCGCAGGCCCTCCAGCGCGGCTTGTTGCGCTTTCAGTGTGAGGTCATATATTTTCCGGTATCGTGGTGAGGGCTCGTTGCCCAGGTAGAAGGAACGGGTAAGGTCGCTCATGTAGCCGCCGAGGGCGGCGCCCATGTCGACGATGAGGGCGTCCCCTTCCTGAAGAGGGCGCTGACCCGAACTGTGGTGGGGGCGGGCAGCGTTGGGGCCGGACGCGACGATGATGGGGAAGGCCATGGCGTCGGCGCCGCTTTCTCGCAGCCGCTTTTCTAACTCCCATGCAAGCTCGGCTTCGGTCTGTCCCGGCCGGGCGAGCTGATTGACCTGAGCCATGACACGGTCGGTAATGGCTGCCGCCGCCCGGATCGCTTCGATCTCGGCCGGCGACTTGAGGGCGCGCATTGGTTCGACCGTTTCCGCAAGTGGTTGCCACGTCACACCGTCGACGCCCCGGAGCTTGTTGAAGTCTGCCAGGGTCAGGTGACCGGCTTCAACGCCGATCGTGGCGGGCCCGACCGATTGCACGAATTCGGTCAGCCGCGCCTTCTCGCTAAAGTGGAAGAGGGAGAAGGCGGGCGCCTGTGTCTCGGCCTGCGTCCAATAACGGAAATCGGTGGCTAGGTGAGCGGCGTTGGCCGTGATGAGTAGCCAGCCGGCCGAGCCGGTAAAGCCGCTCAGCCAACGTCGGTTGGCCGGGCTGCCTACGAGCAGGCCGTCTACTTCCCATTCTTCGAATGCTGCGCGAACTCGCGCTAGGCGTTCCTGCGCTCGCTCCTGCTTTGTCTTGGCTTGTGCCGTCATGATGGCCTCCGCACGTTGGTTTTTATGAATGAAATCGTTGGCTCTGTACTTTATCTTTGTCAGGTAAGGGGCGCAATGCCAGGTATTAGGAAGGTTTGCCTACCTCAGCACTATTTCGGTAAATGAGTTGCTGGTTTATAATGGTCTGAAAAAGTTCGAAAGATGCTCTGGGCATCGCGCAACGTTCCTAAATGAACTGGCAATACGCACTGGTTACCCTATCGTTATTTGCATCAGCTTTGCTGGCAACGAGCCTGGCTCTCTTTGCCTGGCATCGTCGGGCGTCTATCTGGAAGACATCGTTCGCCCTGCTCATGCTGGCATCGGCCGAATGGGCGCTTGCCTATGCGCTGGAATTGACGGCCGACCAGCTTATCGTCAAGCTCTTCTGGGCCAAGATCCAGTATCTAGGCATTGCCGTGGCGCCGTTGGCCTGGTTCATTTTTGCCTTGCGCTACGCCGGTCAGGATCGCTGGCGATCGCCTCGTTCCCTCGCCGTACTTTCGGCAATTCCCGCTCTCACTATTGTGCTGGCTGTGAGTAATGAGGCCCACCGCTTGATTTGGGAGCAATCCACGCTGCGGCAGTCTGGCCCCTTCTTGCTCCTGGATTCGGAGTTTGGCATCTGGTTCTGGGTGAACGCAGCCTATTCGTACCTTCTGCTGCTGGCGGGAACCCTTTTGCTGTTGCGCGTGTTGCAGCGTTATCCGTGGGTGGAGGGCCGGCACCTGGGTCTCTTCTTGCTCGTCCCGTTCCTGCCCTGGTTTGCCAACGCCAAGTACGTCTTCGATCTCGGACCTCTGCCAAATATCGATCTGACCCCTGTGGCGTTGACTACGAGCGGGCTCATTCTGGCGTGGGGCCTTCTGCGCCACCAGTTGTTCGATCTGGTACCGATTGCCCGTAAGACGGTGATCGACAGTATGGGCGACGGGGTGCTGGTTGTCAATGCTCAGGGTCGGATCGTCGAGATCAATCCGGCAGCGCAGGATGTGCTCGGCCGCCGGGAGATTGAACTCCTGGGTCTGGCTCTTCCAGAGGCCCTTCCGCGATGGCGCCACCTGTGGTCGGAAACCGGAAACGAGGAGACGCTGGAGACAGAGGTGCAACTTGAGGAGAACGGAACGGTTCGCCATTATGACCTGCGCCGCTCTCCGCTTTACAGTCGCGACGGCCGCTTCAGCGGCACCCTCATCGTTTTTCGCGATATTACCCAGCGCAAGGCGGCCGAAGAGGAGTTGAAGGCCAGCAAACAGTTGTTTGAAAATCTCGTTGCGGTGGCCCGCGCGACGTCGGAAGGCCCCAGTTTGCAGGCGACACTTCAGAATGCCCTCGACGTGGCGACTCATCTGACGGGCGCCGAATTCGGCAGCCTCTTTTTGCTCGACAGCGGCGGTCGTGTGACGCATAGCATCCTTGCGCGAGGGACGACGGCCCCCGGCAGCCGGCGCGAGATCGTCGGAAAGGTCATGGACAAGGGGTTGGCCGGATGGGTGGTTCGCCACCGACAGGCAGCCCTCGTCCACGACACCATGGAAGACGACCGTTGGCTGACGCTGCCCGATCAGCCGTACCAGGTGCGCTCCGTGCTGGTTGTGCCCATTACCAGCGGTTCCGACGTACCGGGTGTGCTGACGCTGCAACATTCAGACCCGTACCATTTTCAGGAAGAGTACCTGACGTTGATGCAGGCGGCGACGGACCAGATGGCGCTGGCCTTGCACAACGCGCAGATTTATGAGAACCAGCGGCGTCTGGCAGAGCGGCAGGTAACGCTGTATACGGCGCTGCGCCGAATAGGCGAGCATCTGGAGCCGGCAACGGTGGCGAAGGTTGCCGTGGAGACGATCGCGATGCTGACGAATTGGGCGTCTGTCGCCATTCTCGTGCCGAGCAGTGATGAAAGTGAACTGGTGGTCGAGTCGGCGATCGGGCTTCTTTCGCCGACGGAAGGCGTTTCGTTCGGCATTCGCGACGGTTACAGTGGGTTGGCGTTTCGCACGGGCGAGACTCAGATCGTTGCCGATCAACAGAATGACGAGCGCGAGGTGGGCGACGTGCCGGGGTTGCGGAGCGCAATCATCGTACCGTTGCGCCATGGGCAGCAGCGATTGGGTGTGTTTGCCGTAGAAAGTGACGAGGTCGACGCTTTCAGCAGTGACGACGTCTGGCTGGCCGAATCCCTTGCGGAGGCGATATCCTTGGCTATGGCTAACGCCCACCTCTTCCGCGCCGTGGCCGACGAGCACAGCCGGTTGCAGGCTCTTATTGAATCGAGCCGCGATGGCATTCTGCTCATTGGCGTCAATCGACGCGTTCTCGTCATGAACCGCATGGCGCAGATCTATCTGAACCTGCCGGACGATTTGGAGACGTGGATTAACCGGCCGGTTATGGATCTGTTGCGTACGCTGCGGCCCCGCTGGCCCGAGGTCGTGCATGCGGCGGTTGACGAGATCCGGCGGATCGGAACGGGCGCCACCGACGCTGGCGAGGGAGAATTCGAAGTGGACTCGCGCGCCCTCCATTGGGTGAATCTACCGGTGAAGGCCGGGGAAGAAGCGCTGGGCCGGCTGGTGGTGCTCCAGGACGTGACGGAGGAGCGAACGCTGCAGCAGATGCGCGACGATTTGACCCACACGATGGTTCACGACCTGCGCAACCCGTTGAACGTCGTCTACAGCGCTCTGGAGATGATGAATGAGCAACTAATAGAGGAGGCGTCGCCCGACATCCGGCAGATGCTGAACATCTCGCGGCAGAGCACGCAACGCATCTTGAATCTGGTGAACGGCATTTTGAGTATCAGCCATTTGGAGAGCGGGCGGATGCCCCTTCTGCGCAAGTCGTTAGAGATGGACCAGCTGGTGGAAGAGGTGTTGGAGACGGAGCGACCCCTGGCCGAAGAGAAAGGGTTGCGCCTGGAGTACGAGGTATTGGCCGAGATGCCACCGGTGATGGCCGACCGCAGTCTGATGGAGCGTGTTTTGCAGAATCTGGTGGGCAACGCCATCAAATTTACCCCGGCCGGAGGGCTGGTGGAGGTCGGCGCCGACGTGGCGGACGGACACGTCATGGTGCAGGTGCGCGACACGGGCCCCGGCGTACCGTCCGAGATTCAAGATCAGCTTTTCGAAAAATTTGTGACCGGAAAGCAGATGGGGCGGGGTAGTGGATTGGGGCTGGCGTTCTGCCGGATGGCGATCGAGGCTCACGATGGCCGGATCTGGGTGGACAGCGAGCCGGGCAAGGGGGCGACGTTTTCCTTTATTTTACCGTTAGAGGATGAGGAGCCGGCCGACGATGAAGCGGCCGACTACGCCCGGGACGTGACGTAGAGGCTGCCCTCTCCAGTTTCAACACGGCCGACGACAAAGGCGCCCGGGCATTGCTTCTGGTAAGCGCCGACGGCATCCGGTGGCAGGGCGACCAGCAGTCCGCCGGACGTCTCCGGCGTCCACAATAGATCTTGTGTGAGCACGGGAATCTCTTCGTCGAAGGTGACGTGAGGGGCGAAGAATTCGAGGTTGCGGCCCATCCCGCCGGGGAAGGAGCCGCCTTCGCCATACTGAACGGCGCCGGGGAGCCAGCGAATGCGTTCAATCTCGAAGACAAAGTCGACGCCGGCCTGTTCGGCCATTTCGCGAGCATGACCCAGGAGGCCAAAGCCGGTCACGTCGGTCATCCCATTAGCGCCAACGCCCAGGGCGGCGTCGGCCGCCTCTTTGTTCAGGCGTTTCATGCTCTCTACAGCAGCCTCGACGTGGGCCGGTTCGGCGCTTTGTTCCTTGAGGGCCGTGGTGACGACGCCAGTACCCAGCGGCTTGGTCAGGATCAGAACGTCACCGGGCTGGGCGCCGCCCTTGCGTTTTACCATCCCAGGATCGATGAGGCCGATGACGGCCAGGCCATATTTGGGCTCCTTATCTTCCAGACTGTGGCCGCCGACGACGATTCCGCCTGCCTCCTTCACCTTCTCGGCGCCACCGCGCAGGATCTCGCGCAGGATCTGGCGATCCAGATTGGGCGGGAAGGCGACCAGGTTGATGGCGAATAGAACGCGCGCGCCCATGGCGTAGATGTCAGACATGGCATTGGCCGCCGCGATGGCCCCGAAGTCGTAGGCGTCGTCGACGACGGGGGGGAAGAAGTCCGTGGTGACGACGACGGCCTGGCTATCGTTCAGGCGATAGACGGCGGCGTCGTCAGCCTTGTCCAGTCCGATCAGCAGATCAGGATGGGCCGCCAGATCAAATGTATCTTGTAGAGGCTGCAACACGTGCGCCAGCTCGGCCGGGCCGAGTTTAGACGCTCAACCGGCGCAGGAGGCCAGCGACGTGAGGCGGATTTCTTGTCGTTTTGACATTTCGTTCTTCGAGTTGTGTAGGCTCTGCTGCCACATCTGGCCTTCGCTTCCACTCTGCGCAGGCTGCTCCAGATGGCGCCACCTTTAATCTGAAATGAGAGGGCGCCGTCGGCGCGGCTTGTCGGGAGGCACCTGGCCAGTGGACGGCAGGCGATTGATCTACGAGAAGTATACTGTGTCTGTGGCTACGTGCAATCGCCCGCGCGCTGCAATATAATGCGAGCGATGAAAGGAAGACGTTTTACACACTTTGAAGCGCTGGCCCAAAGGCTAGTAGAAGACACGTTCGGTC
>JAWVYQ010000035.1:0-25746 GCA_033722615.1 Promineifilaceae bacterium (SeqCode) | reverse complement strand
GTCGTTATAGCGATCGTCGGTGAAATCTATGGCCACCGCGGCCTTCAACTCCGGCGGCCGGCAGGCCGCAATCTGCAACGCATTGAATCCCCCCCACGATATCCCGAAGATACCCACGTTTCCTTCGCACCACGGCTGCTGCGCTATCCACGAGATCACCTCCAGCGCGTCCTCCTGCTCCTGCGGCAGGTACTCGCCATAAAGAACCCCATCCGAGTCGCCGCTGCCGCGCATGTCCACGCGGATAGAGGCGTAGCCGTGCCCAGCAAAATAAGGGTGGTGCAATGCATCTCGGGGGGCGGTTCCGTCGCTCTTCCGGTAGGGGAGATATTCGAGCAAGGCGGGCACCGGCGTGTCCTCAGCATCCTCAGGAAGCCAGATGCGCGCCGCCAGCCGCGTCCCGTCGGAAAGCGGGATCCAACAATTTTCGATTTCGCGAATCATGTGGGGGAATTGCTGCCGTACTTTCATTGAGACACCTCATGTGGGCCGGGTCGACACCCCCGACCGGGGCTATTTGGAAACTTTCATTCGCCAGTGGCCGTTCCTTCGAAGTTAGTGTCTGTTCCCAATAACTCGGCCAACACGTCCAGCGCCTCCTGCACCTGGAGGAGCAACGCCTGGAAACCCATTTCGTCGAAGGGAATGGTCACCGGAAATTCGAGCTGAATCGGCACCTGCGTGTCGATCTTGACCTCGCTTTCGACAGGCACTTCCACGTCGAGATTGACGGGTATATCTAGCTGTACGGGAATCGTGCGACTGATGGGCACGTCGACGGTCAGGCTGACGGGGATGCTGGTGACGATGGGGATAGGCACGACGACGTTGCCAAGGACCGGAACAGGCACCTGAATCTGTGTATTGACCGGAATAACGGTGTTGACCGGCACCTCGATATTGTCTGTGAAGGGAATGCCGGTGGAAATCGGCACCGTGGTGCTGATGGGCGCCTGGAAGGTATCGCTGAAGGGAACGGTCAGAGAGATGGGCAACGTTTCGTCGACCTGTACGGGAAGCTGAAAATCCTCCATCTCAACCGTGTTCAGCAAACGGGAGGCGTTCCTCACTTCTTCCTGAGCCCGCTGGCGAAAGGCGTAGATGCCGGCAAAAAGCGCCAGATTGAGGGCCAGCGACGCCAGCGCCACCAGCCACAACAGGCGATAGTGCCAGGACCGGGCAACTGAGGACCTTTCCTTGCCGGCCGCCGGACGTGATTCGACGGTGTCTTCTGCTTCGTCCATATTGTCTCCTTCTCGGCAGCCGTGGCCTCATTGGCACTGGCGCGGCCGGTTTAAGTCGCACTTACAGGACAATCACTCCCGATTGCCCACCTCCTCGGCTTCTCGCGCCGGAAGCGCTCCCTGCCGGCCGAAGTAGGCCAGGTAGGTACTTAGCAACGACGGGCCAACCGGAGGACAGGCGACGTCGCTATCCTCCAGGCCATCCAGGGCGCGACGACAGTCGAAGGACGGCATGAACACCTGTTCGGCCGTCACTTCCTCCAACAAGGGCAGGAACGGTTCTGCGCCATCGCCATCATCATCTGACTTTCCGGCCAGAGCGAACAGACGCCGTCGCCACTCCGCAAAGGGCACGGTTTCCAGCGAAAATCCCAGCGAGCGAACCCACGCCACCAGTTCGGTGTAGGGCATCGGCTCGGGGTTTGCCAGATGGAACGTCTGCCCGAGCGAGGACGCCTGCTGCGAGAGCCGAACGATGGCCCCGCTGACGTAATCGACGGGCACGACGTCGACCATCACGTCCAATTCGGGAACGGCGCCGACGACCAGACAGGCGCGGGCCAACGTGGACATCATATCGTCGGTATTCCACGCCCCTGTCTCGCTGTCGCCGGTCACCAGACCCGGCCGGTAGATGGCAACCGGTATCCCGCGCCCGTCCGCTTCCAGCATTAGCTTCTCCGCCACCCACTTGCTCTGAGCGTAACCGCCGAAGGGCGCCCCCACGTCGTCCAGGTCGTCATCCTCGGCGAAAACGGCGCCGTCATCATGGCCCCCGGTGTGGAAGACGGAAAGCGTGGAGACGAAGTGGACGGGCTTCAACCGTTCGGCGGCTGCCAGGCGCAGCACTTCCTGCGACCCCAGCACGTTGGCCGCCTTGTGCGCCTCGTAGGGATAGACGAAGTTGACCATCGCGCCGTTGTGATAAATGACGTCCACCTGGCGGCTTAGCCTCTGGAACGTTTCGTCGGAGAGGGCCAGGCGGGGCTGAGCCAGATCGCCGCACACGGCCTTAATACGGCTGTCAAATGTTTCGCGCCACAAACCGTAGCGCTCCAGATTCTGTCGCAGCCGTTCGCGGCCGGCCACGCCATCGGCCGCGCGTACCAGGCAATGGACGGTCGCCTCTGTCTGCGCTAGCAGGTCGCGCAAGAGAAAAGCGCCGACGAAACCGGTGGCGCCGGTGAGTAAGACGTGGTCTGGCTGCGCCAGAGAAGACTGCGCCAGAGACGGCTGCGCCAAAGACGGCTCCGATATAGACGACTCGGCCGGGAAATTTGAGCTTTGCGAAGCGGCGTTAATCTCCGGGTCCAGCACGGCATCGGCGTTCAGCTCCTCGGCCGTCTTGCGCCAGCCGCCTTCCCAATGGCCGTTCTCGCCGGCCCCATTCTGTCCGGCTTCTACCGCCCTGGCCAGCCCGGCCACCGTGGGCTCGGCGAAGAGATAGCGCAGGGGAACCTGTACCTGAAATTGCTCGCGCACCTGGAAAATGAGGCGTGTGGCCAGCAACGAATTACCGCCCAGGTCGAAGAAGTTATCGTGAATGCCGATAGTCGAACGGCCCTCCGGGCGGCGGCCGTTCGTGTCCCATCCCAGCGTCTGGGCGCACAGCGCCGCCAGGCGTTCCTCCAGCGCATTGCGCGGCGCCACGAAGGGCGTTTCCAAACGCATGCGCGACGGCTCCGGCTCGGGCAAGGCGCGCCGGTCCACTTTGTTGTTAGGGGTGAGGGGGAGTTCGTCCAGCGTCGTGAAGCTGGCGGGCACCATATAGTCGGGCAGTCGCTGGCGGAGAAAGCGGCGCACGTCGCCGGCGGCCGGCGCGTCCGCCCCGTCCCTCAGGACCAGGTAAGCGGCGAGCCGGCGCTCGGCGCCGCTCCCCTGAGCGACGACCACACCCTGTTGCACGGCCGGATGCTCGCCCAGCGCTGCCTCGACGTCACCCAACTCGATACGAAAGCCGTGCACCTTTACCTGGTGATCGCGCCGGCCCAGGAAAAGAAGGTCGCCGCCGGGCAAATAACGGGCCAGGTCACCGGTTCGGTACATCTTAGGCGACGCGCTGGCCGAGGGACCGTTGGGACTGGAAGCCGCGGCAAAGGGATCGGGGAGGAAGCGGTCGGACGTCAGCGCCGGCCGGTTGAGATAGCCGTAGGCCACCCCATCGCCGCCGATATACAGGTCGCCGGCCACGCCCGCCGGAACCGGCTCCAGGTTGCCATCCAGAATATAGATTTGTGTGTTGGCAATGGGCCGGCCGATGGAGATGGGCGGTTCGGCCGTCTCCACACGGCAGGTTGTGGACCAGACCGTCGTCTCCGTCGGCCCGTACATATTCCACAACGCAACGTCCCGCGCCAGGAGGGCGGCGGCCAGGTCGGGGGTCAGCGCTTCTCCGCCGCAGAGCACTTTTTGCAGAGTCGGGCTGCCTTCCCAACCGGCCGCCAGCAACATGCGCCAGGTGGCCGGCGTCGCCTGCATGATGGTGGCGCCGGACGCCTCCAGCAACTGGCCCAGTTGCGCGCCGTCGGCTGCGGCGTCGGCCCCGGCGATCACGACACGGGCGCCGGTGATCAGGGGCAGGTAAAGCTCCAGCACGGCGATGTCGAAGGAAAGGGTGGTCACCGCCAGCAAGACGTCGTCGGGAGTGATGCCCGGCCGGTCGCGCATCGACCACAGGAAGTTGGTGACGGCGCGATGCGGAATCTGGACCCCCTTGGGCCGGCCGGTGGAGCCGGACGTATAGATCACGTAAGCCAGATCTTCCGGGCCGGCGGCGCTCTTCGGGTTGCAGCGACGGGCCTGGCTGATCTTCTCCGCGTCCGTATCCAGACAAATCACCCCTGCTTCCCCGACCACTTCGCCCAGCGAGCGAGCCAGCCGCTCCTGGGTCAGCACAACCTTCGGCTGCGCGTCCTCCAGCATCAGCGCCAGGCGGGCCGGTGGGAAGTTGGGATCCAAAGGCACATAGGCGCCACCCGCCTTGAGCACGCCCAACACAGCCACCAACATCTCCAGCGAACGCTCTACGGCAACGCCGGCGAGGTCGCCTGGCCCCACGCCCCGGCGGCGCAAGGTGTGGGCCACCTGGTTGGCGCGCTCGTTCAACTGAGCGTACGTGATCTGCCGCCCGCCGGCCTCGGCCGCCACCCGTTCCGGCGTGCGCTCTACCTGCTCTTCTATGAGTTGATGCAAGCACTTGTCCCGAGGATAGGCGACTTCGGTTCGGTTCCAGTCGACCAGTAGCCGCTTCCGCTCCCCGGCCGACAGCAAGGGAAGGGAAGAAATCGGCCGTTCCGGATCCTCGACCACGCCCCACAACAATCTCTCCAGGTGATCCAGCATCCATTCCACCGTCTCCGCCTCAAAAAGGCCGCTATTGTAATGAAAGGCGGCAGCCAGCGCCTCTTCCACTTCGGCCATCATCAGCGTCAGGTCAAACTGAGCTGGCAGGTTGCCCATCTGCATCGACTCCACTCGCAGATCGCCCAGCTCGAGTTGTGCGCCGGGCATGCCCAGGGCCAAAGCGCTCAACCCCTGCCCTTCCATCACCTGTGCCTTCTGCATAATAAACATTGTCTCGAACAAAGGCGGGCGGCCGGGGTCGCGCGTCAATGACAGGTCCTGTGCGAGCAGGGGCAGCGGATATTCCTGGTGCGCAAAAGCGCCGAGCACAGTCCCCCTGACCTGCTCCAGGAAAGAGGCAAAGGTGGGATCGCCGGAAAAGTCGGCGCGCATGGCGACGGGGTTGATGAGATAGCCGACGAGGCGGGCCAGCTCCGGCCGCTCGCGGCCGGCGACCACAGAACCAACCAGGAGATCGTCCTGCCCCGTATAACGGTGGAGCAGCGCCTGGAACGCGGCCAACAGCGTCATCGAAAGTGTGGCGCCATGGGTCTGGCTGAGCGACCGCAGGCGCGGCGTCAGCTCGGGATCCAGCCGGCGGCTGGCAACGTCGCCGCGGAACGTCTGCTCTGTGCCTCGCGGATGATCGGTCGGTAGATCCAGAACCGGCAGGTCGCCGTCCAGTTGTTGCCGCCAGTAATCGCGCAGACGCTCGCCCTCCGGCCCGGACAGCGCCTCCCGCTGCCACAAAACGTAATCGCCGTAATCTAACGGCAACGAGGGCAACGCGGCCTCCGAGCCGGCCGTTGCCGCCTGGTACAGCGAAGCCATCTCCTGAACCAGCAACGACATCGACCAAAAATCGGCCACGATGTGGTTCACAGAAAGGAGGAGGACGTACTCCTGAGGCGCGCGGCGCAGCAACACCAGGCGTAGAGGCGGACCGCTTTCCAGGTCGAAGGGGCGGTAAGCCATCCGCTCCAGATATTGTTGCAATTCTTCTTCATCCCAGGTTGAGGCATCCACTTCGGCGAAGGGCGCATCCAGGTGGGAAAGCGTTCGCTGCACCGGTTGCCCCGCCTCCAGGGAAAAGGTCGTGCGCAACGCCGCGTGGCGGTCGACCACCTGCTGCAAGGCGCCCCGCAGGGCGGCCACGTCTACCGGCCCGCGCAGGCGCACGGCGCCCGCCACATTAAAGGCCAGATCGTCGGGTAACAACTGGTGCAGGAACCACATAGCCTGCTGGCCGTAGGAGAGGGGGAGGGAAGCATCAGGCTCGCGGGCAGTGGGCGTGATCGGCTCCACACCGGCCTCCTCGTCGCCAAGGTGGGTCTGGATCTTCTCTACCAACTCAGAGACGGTTGGCCCCTCGAGGAAGGCGACGGCCGGCAACGTTACATTCAGGTCGCGCTCGACCCGATTGCGCAACTCGATGGCCATCAAAGAGTCCATGCCCAGGCCATCCAGCGGCTGCTCCAACGGAAGCCGCTCGCGGGCTAGGCCAAGAACGGCCGCAGCCTGGGCGTGCAGGTAGGATGGCAGATCCTCCACTGGCTCGTCCTCAACGGCCGGAGCGGAGGCAGGCTCTTCGACGGCGTCCGCCGGTTCGCCTTCAGGGGCCGCCTCGCGGCGGAGCTGGCCGGCCGCCAACAAACGCCACGTCTCGGCCGCCTCGTCATAGCGGTAGAGCTGGCAGGCGGCCAGGTCGCTCGTTTGCGGCGTCAGGGCCACCTGTACGGTCGCCCGGCCGGCTGAGGCTGCACCCTCCCCATCCACGAACAGGTCGACCCCGTGAGCGCCGCCGTCCCAAAAATCGGCGGCGACGGCCCGCAACATCTCGCGCGCGGCCGCTTCCAATTCGGCCAGATCGAGCTGCGCCTGGTAGAGGGGGACGGCCGTCGGCAGGCGGTGGACGCCGTCGCCCGGTGGCGGCGCAGGGAACGACGAGGAGGGCGCAACGTCCAACCAGTACCGCTCGCGCTCAAAGGGGTAAGTGGGCAAGGGAATCTTACGCTGGCGGCGGCCGGCGTAGACGCCGTCCCAATCGATGTCGAGGCCCGCCTCATAAAGGGCGCCCAGGCTCTCGCGCAGTACCTCGTCGTCCGCGCGCTTCCGGCGCAGGGAAGGCAGCCAGAGCGCCTCCGCTTCTGGCAGGACGCGGCGGCCCATGCCCAGCAGATGGGGCTGCGGTCCGACTTCCAGGAAGATAGAGACGCCGGCATCGGCCAACGCTTCCACCCCGTCGGCAAAGCGCACCGGCCGCCGCACGTGTTCCCGCCAGTAATCGGCGTCGGGGATCTCGCCTTCCGCAAAAAGGCGGCCGGTTACGTTGGAAACCAACGGCAGGCGCGGCGGATGGAAAGTCGCCGTGCGGGCGATGGCCGCAAAGGGCTCCAGGATCGGCGCCATCAAAGGAGAGTGAAAGGCGTGGGAAACGGTCAACGACCGGGTTTCGACGCCCTGCGCCTCCAGCGCTTCCACAATCGCTTCCAGAGCGGTCGCCGCGCCACTGATGGTCACATTTTCCGGCCCGTTGACGGCGGCGACGTTCACGCGGTCCGCATACGGTTCCAGGGTAGCCGCCACCCGCTCTTCGGAGGCAAAAACGACGGCCATCGCCCCGTCGCGCGGCAACTGTTGCATCAGGCGGCCGCGGGCAGCGATGAGGCGCAACCCGTGCTCCAGGGAGAAGGTGCCGGCGACGCAGGCGGCCACGTATTCGCCCACGCTGTGGCCCAGCACGACGTCAGGCTCAACGCCCCAGGAACGCCACAACTCGGCCAGAGCATATTCCACGGAAAAGAGAACGGGCTGAGTATACGCCGTCTCGTCGACGAGATGGTTCGCCGCCTCCTCATCGGCGAAGAGGACGGAGAGCAACGGCCGCTCCAGGTGCGGGGTCAGTATCTCGGCGCAGCGGTCCAACGCTTCCCGGAAAACGGGTTCGCTCTCATAAAGGAAGTGGGCCATCTGCGGGTATTGGGCGCCCTGTCCGGTAAAGAGGAAGGCGATGGGTTCGGAAAGCGGGCGATCGGTAGCGCTTGCCGGCTGTTGGGCGAACCGTCGTAATTCGGACAGGAGTGCGTCGCGATCGCCGGCCATGAACGCCGCACGATGCGCAAAGTGGTCGCGGCCGGTGGCGGCCGTGTAGCAAAGGTCGGCCAGCGAGACGCCCTCATTCTCTTGCAAGAAGTCAGCGTAACAGCCGGCCAACGTGCGCAGGGCCGTCTGGCTCTTCGCCGACAGCGGCAACAGGGGCACGGCTTCCGCCTCGGCCGGTGCTGGCAACGCGCCAGCCTCCTCACGTTCCACGGCCCAGTCGCCGAGGATCAGGTGGGCATTGGTGCCGCCAAAACCGAAGCTGCTGACGCCCGCCAGGCGCGGACGCCCTTCCCGGAACCAGGGGCGACCTTCGGCCACGATTTGTAAAGGCGAGTCGTCGAGCGAGATGTAGGGGTTTAACTCCTGGAAATGAAGGTGTGGCGGGATCTGCTGGTGCTGAAGGGCCAGCACGACCTTGATCAGCCCGGCGACGCCGGCCGCTGCTTCCAGGTGGCCGACGTTCGTCTTGACGGAACCCAGGTAACAGCGCTCCGGCGCGTCTCCCTCTTCGAGCACGGCGCGCAGCGACTGGACCTCAATGGGATCGCCCAAGGGTGTGCCGGTACCGTGCGCCTCGACGTAACTCAGATCGCCCGGCGAGGCACCGGCGTTGGCCAGCGCCTGGCGGATGACGGCCTGCTGAGACGGCCCGTGAGGCGCAGTCAGGCCGTTGCTGCGGCCGTCCTGGTTGACGGCCGAACCGTGAAGGACGGCCAATACATTATCGCCGTCGCGCAGAGCATCCGACAGCCGCTTAAGGACGACGACGCCGGCGCCCTCTCCCCGAACGTAGCCGTCGGCGCGGGCGTCAAACGTTTTGCAGCGCCCGTCGGCGGACATCATCCGCGCCTGGGAAAAGGTAATGGTCAGCTCCGGCGAAAGCAGGAGGTTGACGCCGCCGGCCAGGGCCAGATCGCTTTCGCCGCTGCGCAGGCTCTGTACCGCCAGATGGGCGGCGACGAGTGACGAGGAACAGGCCGTGTCAACGGACAGACTCGGGCCGCGAAAATCCAGCAGATAGGACAGGCGGTTGGCGGCCACGCTGTGCGCGTTGCCCGTCCCTGCGTAAGCGTCAATTTGCTGGGGATCGCTAAATTGCAGGCGGGAGTAATCGTAACTGCTGATACCGACGAAGACGCCGGTCTGGCTGCCGGCGAGGCGATGGGCGGGCAGCCCCGCGTACTCCAACGCCTCCCAGGCCACTTCCAATAAGAGGCGTTGCTGCGGGTCCATGCGTGCAGCTTCCCGGGGCGAAATGCCGAAGAAATGGGGATCGAAGCGGTCGACCTCATCGAGGAAGCCGCCCCAGCGAGTGGTCATCTTGCCGGGCCCGCCATCCGCCTCGTAGAAGGCATCGGCATCCCAGCGCCCGGCCGGCACCTCTCCAACCGCGTCTACTCCGTCCCGTAACAGACGCCAGAAAGCGTCCGGGCCGTCCGCGCCGGGGAAACGACAGCCGAGACCAATGACGGCAATGGGCTCGTTGGCGGTTGGCGACGAAGAGGGAGCGGCCGGCAGCGCCGCCGTTTCCTCTCCCTGGCCCTCGTCGCGCGCCAGATGGCGGGACAAAGCCGCAATCGAAGGGTGGTCCCAGATGAGGGTAGGCGAGAGGGAGCGCCCGAGCCACGTCTCCAGATCGCCGGCCAGGCTGACAGCCTGAACCGAGTCGAGGCCATATTCCACAAATGGGCGTTCCGGATCCACAAATCCCGGCGCCACGGACAATTGTGTAGCGATTTTGTCCACCAGCCACGCTTCTATTTCGGCCGCACGCCGGGTCGACTGCGCAGTGGCTTGCGGTGGCGGCGCCGGCGCTGGATCGACGGCCGGCGCTCCTTCGTCCGCCTGCCAGCGGCCCATCTCCTTCAACGAGCCGTCAAGAAAACGGGACTTGCACGCGTGCCGCTTTACTTTGCCGCTGGACGTCTTAGGGATGCTCAGCGGTCGCAAAAGCACCACGGCGTAGGGTTGCAGGCCGTGAAGGTCGGCGATGGCCTGGCGCGCGGCGGCCGTCACTTCCTCGGCATCGGCATGACGGTGGCTGCGCCGCAGCTCGTGCGTCACCACCAGCCGCTCCTCTCCGGCGACGGATACCGAAAAGGCGGCGCCCATCGAGGGCTCAAAGGCTTCGTGGCTGTCCGCGACGGTCGCCTCGATATCCTGGGGATAGTGGTTGCGACCGCGTATGATGATCAGATCTTTTAGACGGCCGGCCAGGTATAGCTCTCCTCCGTGAAAAAAGCCGAGGTCGCCGGTGCGCAAATAGGGGCCCGCGCCGTTGTCGGCGCGATAGGCACGAAACGCTCGCTCGCTCTCCTCGGGCCGGTCCCAATAACCCTGTGCCACGCTGGAGCCGGCGATCCAGATCTCACCGATCTCGCCGGGCTCGCGAGCCATCAGGGTCTCGGGGTCGACGATCGCTATCTCCTGGTCGAGCAGGGCATGGCCACAGCTCACGAACGTCTGGACGTCGTCGTCGGCCGGCGAGGCCGGTACGGCGCGCCGTTGCGTCAGCGGCTGGGCCCGGACGGTGCAGGTCGACGGCCGGGAGGGACCTTCGCCCCCAGAAGCGAGAAGGGTAGCTTCGGCCAACCCGTAGCAAGGGTAAAAGGCGTCCGGGCGGAAACCATACGGGCCGAACGTTTCGGCAAACTGGCGCAGCGTCTCCGGGCGAATCGGCTCGGCGCCACAAAAGGCGATCTCCCAGCGGCTCAAGTCCAACCCCTCGCATTGCTCCGGCGTCACCTTGTCCACGCACATCTGATAGGCAAAATTGGGCGCGCCGGTGATGGTCCCTTGATAGCGGCTCAGCACCCGGAGCCAGCGAACGGGTCGCTGCAAGAAAGCGGCCGGCGGCATCAAGATCGAATGGCCGTTGATGTACATCGGCTCCAGGATGCCGCCGATGAGGCCCATATCGTGATAATTCGGCAGCCAGAAGACGCCACTTGCGCGGGAATCGATCTGGAACCCCTGGCGAATCATCTCCAGATTGTGCATCAGGTTCTCGTGGCTGACCATCACACCCTTGGGGGCGCCGGTGGAACCCGACGTGTATTGAAGGAAGGCCAGCGTGTCCGGCGAAATGGTTGGCGGCCGCCATACGCCGGCCGCATCGTCCTCAACCCCCTCCGTATCCAACCAGCGCAGCGCCGCCAGATCGGGCGCCTGTTCGAAACGCTGCTCGATGTCAGAAAGGATCTGCCCCGTCGTCAGGGCAACTTGCGGGCGGGCGTCGGTGACAATCCCCTGGATGCGCGGCGACGGCCGGTTGCGGCGGGGAGGATAGGCCGGTACAGCAGCGACGCCGGCGTAGAGGCAGCCGAAGAAGGCGGCGATAAAGTCCAGGCCTGGCGGATAAAGGAGCAACGCCCGCTCGCCGGCCATATCGTGCTCCTGGAGCAGGGCAGCGATGGCCCGCGCCCAGGCGTCAAGCTGGGCGTAGGTCACGCGCCGGGTTTCACTTTCACCATCTTCTAGATAGACGTAGGCCAGCCTATCCGACCAGCCAGCAGCGCGGCCTTGCAGCAAATCAACCAGAGTCGACGGCTGAAAGGACACACCGCGAGCCTCATCGCTCGTCATATATAACCTCCCCTCGACGGGAAATTGTGTGCTGCACGCCGGGTACAAGCTATAAACGGGCACTTATCGCTAGGCATTGCCTGCCGGCACGCGTAGCTTTATACCATAAAAGGTCGCGACAGACCGTTCTTTGCCACGCCAAATGATGATAATAAAATTTACGCAGGTCGTAAAGCATTAGGGAAATAGAAAAGCACCGATCCGGTGATAGACAGGCCGTAAGAGTGAACGCCTATACTTTAAAGAACCTGTCTCTGTCGGCATACGGGAACCCAGCCCGACACCGGCTAAAGAGCATGTCACTTGCGCGTGGCACATTGACATCTGTTCGCCTGTACCATGCCGGCCGAAATTTGCTATAATAACGGGGCTCTGCCCCAGGCTCGCACCGCATCGATCCTGAGCCGATGAGCGTGCATCTCAACTCGTGACCAGTCGACGATAAGCCAGGACGGCAAACAATGACACAATTTATCGGGCGTTATAGAATCCTGGCGGAGATCGGAGCCGGAGGGATGGGCACCGTCTACCGCGCCCTTGACAGCGAAATCGAACGAGAGGTGGCGCTTAAGTGGCTGCCCGGTCACTTTTCGCGTGACAACACGTTCGTTGAGCGTTTTAAGCGCGAAGCGCGTGTCATCGGGCGGCTGGAGCACCCGCACATCGTGCCCATCTACGACGTCGGCGAACATGAGGGGCGTCCCTTCATCGTCATGCGCTTGTTGAAGGGCGGCACCTTGCGCGAACGGATTCGGCGGACAGATTTTGACATTGACACGCTTCTGACCACGTTACAACAGGTCGCCGACGCCCTGGAAGTGGCCCACGGGCGCGGCATCATCCATCGGGACATCAAACCGAGTAACATTCTCTTCGACGAGCGGGGCGCCGCCTTTCTCTCTGACTTTGGGATCGCCAAAGTGTTGGACGCGGCCACGCAGCTCACCGGCAGCGGCGTCATCGGGACGCCCTCTTACATGAGCCCTGAACAGTTCAAGGGCGGGAATATCGGCGGGCGGAGCGACCAGTACTCGCTGGCCGTGGTCGCCTTCGAAGCGCTGGCCGGCCGCCTTCCCTTTGAGGGCGAGACGACGGCTCAGGTGATGTTCAAGCATCTCACAGAAGTGCCGCCTGAATTACACACTGTGGCCAGCCACGTCCCCCCCTCGTTGAGCCCTGTCTTGAAGCGGGCGCTCTCCAAGGAGCCGGAGGATCGCTACGAATCTGTCCAGACCTTTGTCCGAGCTTTGCGCCAGGCGGCCGCCGGCGATCCAACCTTGCTCGGCGAATCCCTGACGATGGTGGAGCCTGTTACGCCTGCCACACCTCCGGCCGGCGCCGGCCCCGCCGCCCACGCGCCGGCGACCACGGCCAAAATGGACCATCATTACCAGGAAGGGCTGGAGGCGATGAATCGCGGCGACTGGCAGCGAGCCGTCAATGCCTTTGACGAGGTCTTGGCCATCGATCCCACTTACGCGGCGACACGCACGTTGCGCCAGCAGGCAGCGCAACAGCTCACTCAGGTCTCGCGGACGGCGGCCGGATCGGCCGCTCCCCCGGTGACGCCGCCCCCCGGCACGGCCGTCAGCCCGGGCGGACAAGGGGGCATTCCGCGGATAGCGAAGATCGCAGCCCTGGCCTTCGCCGGTCTCCTGGGGCTGGCTATCATGGCTGGGCTGGCGTTCGTGGTCTTCCGGGCGCTCGGCTCGGACGACGGCGGACAGGAGACGCCCGTCGCCGCGGCGGCGGGACAGGCAACGGCGACGGAGAACGCCACCGCCCCGCCGACGAGAGAGCCGACGCCGGCCGAAGAAGCGGTGGCGCTTCAACCGACGCCGACCGCTTCGCCGACCACGGAGCCGACGCCATCGCCGGAGCCGACGTCGGCGTTGGCGTATATGGCCATCGAGTCAGCCGGATCTGGCGCGGGCTACCGATCGGCCGGAGAAGATACTCTGACCGCTCTGGACAGCGGCGACAAGGTATTGCTTGAGCCCGGGACCGTACTCCAGGCTGGCCGAGACGTCCTCTCTTTCGCCCTGCCTAACGATGCCCACGTCTACCTGGCGCCGGCCACCGAAGTGGAACTGCCCAGCAACCCACCCGATCTCCAGCGGCCGTCGACGATCATGCGGCTGAACGACGGCGTGCTACTCCTGGACGCGACGGCTGTGACCGAAGAAGAAATTTTCATTTACCGGGGGCTGCCCGGAGCGCTGGCCGATATCGACAACGGGATCATGGGGGTGACCTTCGACGCCGAACAAGAACTGTTCGCCGTGGATTGCTTCGAAGGGGAGTGTTTGTTGAGTAGCAGCAGCGACACGATACGCTTGGAGCCGAACCAATTCAGCGAGTTGGCCGCCGGCGGTGCGCCGACCGCCGCGGACGTCGCCCGCATCACGCTTTATTGTGACCTGGCCCCGTCACTGCTCTCGTGTCCCCAGGCTACCAGCACGCCGACGGTACCGCCGCCGACTTTCACGCCCACCTTCCCACCTCCCACGGCAACCCAGCCACCGCCGACACAACCACCTCCCACACAACCGCCACCGACGCAACCGCCACCGACGCAACCACCGCCAACGCAACCACCGCCAACGCAGCCACCGCCGACGTACACGCCTGAGCCGCCATAAGGGGGCCAAGGCCACCGGCCGCCGCATGGCCACATATTGTTCCTGGAGGGACCAAAATGAAAGATTCCCGGAGTTTCTTGCTCTTACTCATCCTCGTCAGCGCTCTGGCCGCTGCGACTGTTCTGCCCGCACTGGCCCAGGCGGAGCGCGCCATATCTTCACGACATGCCGTGCAGCAACCTGAAAAGCTGGCCAAAATAGCGCCGGCCGATCCGGCCGTTGCGCTGGAGCACAGGCAATTGCCGGCCGTTCGTCGCCAACAAGCAGCGGCCATCGGCGAGATGTTGCCGCCCCAAACATACGCGCCAGCGCTATCATCTGAGCCCAACAGCCTGGCCGCATGCAATCAATTGTTGCTCAACCCGGCCCTGGACATCTTCGAGCTTGGCGACGGCACAGGCACGGCTGAACCGTGGGAAGTGCTGGAACAGATCGTCTATTTCGACTCCGAGGCTTACACCTCCTCCCAGTACTCCCTCTTCCTGCTCGTCGGCGATGATGCCTACAGTGGCTATCCGGCCGATCCGTCTCCGAGCTGGGACGGTTTTGCCCAATTTGTGCAGTTGCCGGAGTATCTCGACAGCATCGTTATCGACTATTGGTCTGCCACGGTCAATGGCCGGCCCGCCGACGAAGCTTACGGCGACGTCTACGTCTTCGACGAAGAGGGAACCGCCAGCTGGGTGACCGGCTGGTACGTCGGTGATTATGGGGATACCTGGAACAACCAGTATTTTCCAATTAGCGATACCCTCACGATCGAACAATTGAGCGGGCGCCCCATCGCCTTGGTCTTTTCTAATTACAGCGACAACGGCCTGACGCAAGGCGAAGGCGTGTGGTTCGACGACATCACGCTGACGGCCTGCACGGAAGACGGACCTTCCGTCAACAAAGTATTCCTTCCAAGCACTGCTCGAGCCGGCGAGCCAGAGCCGCGCTGCTCCCCTCCCACCGAACCGGATAGCTGGAACGTGCCCTCCACACGGGGCTACGTTGAAGTCAGCGCCGTTTGCACCCACAATATGTCCCCTTACGATACGAAGGATTACTACTCCTTTGTTGCGCCGAGCACGAGGAACTTTCGATTCCACCTGCGCGACCTACCGGCCGGTTCAGAGTGGAGTCTGACCGTCTTCGTCGATCAGGCGGGGACGCCGCCCATCGCAGACGGAGGCAATTGCCGCACGACGACGCCCGGCGATGGCGACAAACAGGTGACTTGTTCGCTGACGGCCGGCCAAAGCTACTTCGTCAAGGTCTCCGCCGGAACAGGCTACTCAGGGCCGGAAGCCAGTTACGACATGCAAATTACCGCTCCGTGAGTGAAAACTATCTGAAAGCAGAGGAGGTTCTCTGGCGTGGAAGATAATTATCGGTTGATTATTCAGGAAGGCCCAGCCGCCGGACAGAAGGTGGAGCTGGATCAGCTTGAGATGATCATCGGGCGAGACGCCAGCTCCGATCTGGTGATCGACGCTCCCGGCGTCTCTCGGCAACACGCACGTATCGTGCGCCAGGGCGACGGCTACTACATCGAAGATCTGAAGAGCAGCAACGGCACCTTCGTCAACGGAAAACGGCTGGAGCGCTACACAGAGCTTGCGCCGGGCGACCGCATCCATCTGGGACAGGCGGTCCAGTTGCAAGTCGAGGCGCCGGCTCCGCCGGCCGAAGGAACCGTCATCGAGAGCGCGCCGCCGCAGTTTGGCGCGGAACAGACGGTGATCGAAGAGGAAGCGCCGGCCGCGGAAGCACGGCAATTCCCGGAGATGGTCGTCCACCTGGCAGGGCAAGAGCCGATGACGCACACGCTGGACGCCGAAGTCATCACCCTCGGCAGGGCGGAAGACAACGACATCACCGTCCCTTCCCGCATCGTCTCCCGCCACCATGCGCGGCTGGAGCGAGCGGGCGAGGGCTACCGGCTCGTCGTCTTGCCGGAGGCCAGCAACCCCGTCGTCCACGCCGGTCAAGCCTTGTCGGGCACCCATCGCCTGCAAAACGGCGACGAGCTGGCCATCGGCCAGCCCGATTCCCCTTGGCGCGTGACCCTCGTCTATACGGCGCCGGAAGCGACGGCGCCGGAAGCGGCGTACGAGACCCCGCCCACTGTCGCCCGGGAGGCTGTCTCCCCGGCCGGCGGGCGGACGATGATGATGGACGAACTGGACGTCCCGCCCCAGGTTCCGAGCACGCCGCCCCAGTTCGAAGTACAGATCGCCGGTGATCCGCCGCAGACGCACACGCTGCGCCAGGAGCGGCTGACCATCGGCCGGGCCGAGGACAACGACATCGTACTGCCCTCGCGCATCGTCTCCCGTCACCACGCCTACCTGGAAGCCGCCGGCGACGGTGGTTACCGGTTGGTCCCCCTGCCGGACGCAGCCAACCCCGTTCTCTTCGAAGGGCGCCCCCTGACCCGCCCCCGCCGCCTGCAACACAAAGACAAGCTACGTATCGGCGGGATGGACCCCGGCTCGATGGTCACCATGACCTACGTGTCGCCGGCCGAAGCGGCGGCCATCACGGGTGCGCAGACAGTAGAATTCGGCGAAAAGAGACAGTTGACCATCGGCCGGGACGACAGCAACGACATCGTCCTGGACAACCCCACCGTCTCTCGCTACCACGCACAGGTTGAAAGAGTGGGGCAACGGTACCGCGTGCGCGACCTCCGTAGCTCAAACGGCACCTTCGTCAACGACCAACCCGTCGATGGCGACGCCTGGCTCAGCCCGGATGACACGATTCGCATCGGCCCTTACCGCTTCGTCATGGGGGCCGACGCCCTGGCCCACTACGACGAATCGGGCGGCATGCGCGTCGAAGCCGTGGGGCTCAACAAATGGGTGCGCCCCGACCTCAACATTCTGCAAAACATCTCCCTCATCTTCCAGCCGCGCGAATTCATCGTCGTCGTCGGCCAGAGTGGAGGCGGCAAGACGACGCTGGTCGACGCCATCGCCGGCTACCGGCCGGCCACTCATGGCGAGGTACAGGTCAACGACGTCGACGTCTACCGCAACTTCGACGCGATACGCACTGAGATCGGTTACGTTCCACAGAAAGACATCATCCACATGGAGCTGACCATCTTCCAGGCCCTGGATTACGCTGCGCAGTTGCGCATGCCTCCGGACACTACAAAGGAGGAGCGACACCAGCGTATCATGGAGGTGTTGGAAGACCTGGATCTCACCCACCGGAAAGACACCCAGATCAGCGAGCTGAGCGGCGGCCAGCAAAAACGGGTTTCCATCGGCGTCGAATTGCTCACCAAGCCCGGCCTCTTCTTCCTGGACGAGCCGACGTCGGGCCTCGACCCCGGCACAGAGACGGCGTTCATGCAGTTGATGCGCCGCCTGGCCGACCAGGGCCGCACGATTGCCCTCATCACCCACGCTACGAAAAACGTAATGCTGGCCGACAAGGTCGTTTTCCTGGCGCGCGGGGGCTATCTGGCGTGGTTTGGCCCGCCTGAGGAAGCGCTGGAGTATTTCGACCAGTTCCGGTCGGAGCGGGACCGGCGCGCTCGCGACATCGAGTTCGACGAGATCTACGCCATTCTAGACGATCCCAGTAAGGGTACGCCGGAGGTTTGGGCGGAGCGTTACAGCCAACATCCGGCCTACCAGAAATACGTCGAGACGCCGCTGCGGGAAGCGGATATGGCGCCGACCGAGCGCAGCCCGGCCGATACGGCCAGCTTACCCGCGCGAGAGACAGCGCCGCGCCAGGAACGGCGTCAGGTTTCCGCCCTACGCCAGTTCCTCATCCTCTCGGCGCGCAACGTGAAGATCCTGACCCGCGACCGGTTCGGCCTGCTGTTGATGCTGGCGGCCGCGCCCCTGGTCAGCCTTCTCGACGTGGTGCTGGCGGCCGTCCTTGGCAGCAACCCCTTCGACTTCACCGAAGGCTCCATGCCCAATGTACTGATCACCCTCTTCTTGCCGACCGTTTACGGCGTCATGGTCGGCGGCCTGGCGCAAATGCGGGAGATCGTCAAAGAGCAGGAGATCTACAAGCGAGAGCGTCTGGTCAACCTGCGCCTCATCCCCTATATCACGTCCAAGATCTGGGTGGCCGCGCTGCTGGCCCTCTACCAGAGCATCGTGTACGCCGGCGTCCACTATCTGGCCTTCGACATGCCCGGCGGCGCGCAGGAGTTTGTGCTCATCTACATCTCCCTGGCGCTGGCGACGATGGCCGGCATGATGCTCGGCCTCTTCGCCTCGGCGCTGGCGCCCAACCCCAACGCGGCGCCCCTGATTATCATTCTGCTGATGTTGCCCCAGATCGTGCTCGGCGGCGCGCTGGTGCCTATCCCGGAGGCGGTTAGCGCCCCCATCTCTACGCGCTGGGCCTTCGAGGCGTTCATGGGCATTACCGGCGCCGGCTCCGACGTGGCCAAAGACGCCTGCTGGCAACTACCCCCGGAGCAGCGCATCCAGTTAACGCTGGATTACAAAAATGCCAACTGTAACTGCATGGGCGTGAACGCTTTGGACCCTGATTCCTGCGACTTCCCCGGCGTTGGCCAGTTCTACACGGCAGCCATCGACGAACCACCGCCGTCTGAACCGGGCGACCCGCCGCCCGAGGAAGTTGACGTCGTGGCCGTCTTGGGCGAACCGCCGGCCGAACCGGGCGACCCACCCGCGGAGCCGGAATTCCCGCCAGAACCGGAACGGCCGGAAGACGAGTCCGACAACGTCGCTATGGCCCAATACTTTGATGAAATAGAGGAATATCAGGAAGAAGTGGAACGCCTGCAGGACGAGTTCGAGGAAGAACGGGCAGCCTATGAAGAAGAACTGGCCCAGTACCGCGAGGAAACGGCCGAATACCAGCGACAGGCGGAAGCGCTCCAGAGAGAACGGGCGGAGGAGCTGGCCGACTACCAGGAAGAGGTATTAGAATTTCAGTCGGCACGCGGCGCGTGGGAGGCCGAACGCCTCTCGGCCGTGGTGCCGGCCGAAAGCTTGATCCGCCAGTTCCAGCGAGACTTCGGCTGGACGTTTGTCAATAAGGACAACGAGAGCGTATACTGGAGAACCATCATCGGCACCTGGATTGCCCAGAGCATCATTATCGGCATCCTCTTTATCGCTATCCTGCTCGTCCAGAAGCGGAAGGACGTGCTCTGAGCGCTATGAAAACGACCGCACTCTCCTTTCTCCTGCTCGCTCTGTGCCTCGTCATTGTGGCGTGTTCCGCGCCCGAAGACGAGGTGGTTAACGCTACCCTGACGGCCATCAGCCAAGATCTGGCGCAGCAGGCGTCGGCAACGCCGCTGGGAGCTCCCGCTGCGACAGACACGCCCGAAAGCCCTGCCGAGCCAACGGCGACGGCCGGTCCAACGGCCACAGCAACGGCCAACGCGACGGCGACGGCGGCGGCGGAAGAAGAAGAAGCAGAGGCAGCTGCCGTGGCGGCAACGGCCACGGCCGTGGCCCCCATCCTGGCCCAACTACCCGAGTATGGCGTGGATCCGGCAAACGGAGAAGTGGCCTGGATCCATCCACCGGTCACTATTGAAGCGACCGGCTACATGACCTACACTTACGCCAACCGGCGCATCGCCACATTGGCCGAAGATTTCGTGATCAGCGCCGACATTACCTGGAACACGCGCTTCGGCACCACCGGTTGCGGCTTCGTGCTCCGGTCCGATGGCAACGAAGAAGGCTACAATCAATACATCGTACTCGCCACACGCGCCGGGAACGGCGAAGTCCTCTTCACCATCATGGAAGACGGCGACGTGAAAAGGAATGAGATCACCGAGATCTTTGCCGGCACGTTGGATCCGGCCTTCGAGTGGCAAAACGACACGACCAACAAGATGACCATCGTCGCCCGCGGGAATACGTTCGAAATCTATACCAACGGGACAAAATTGGACGAAGTGACGCCTTCTATCGCCTATGAGAGAGGGTTCGTCGCCTTCGTCGCCCTCAACGAGTCGGGCACGACGACCTGCCACTACGAAAACGCCTGGCTGTGGCTTATTGGAAACGAGTAGATAACGGAGAGTTTTATGGCCAAACCTACCTGGATTGGGAAAACGTTAGGGGGACGCTACCAGATCGAGTCGCTGCTGGGACAGGGCGGCATGTCGGCCGTCTACAAGGCCACCGATCCTAATCTGGGGCGTGTGGTTGCCGTCAAGCTGATCCACCCGCACCTCTCCAGCGATCCGGAATTTGTGCGGCGCTTCGAAGAAGAGGCCCGCGCCGTCGCCCAGTTGCGGCACCCCAACATCATCCAGGTCTACGACTTTGACCACGACGAAGACGCCTACTATATCGTCTTTGAATTTGTTCCGGGAGAAACGTTGCAGGCCCGGTTGAAGCGCCTGCACGAAGGCGGACGGACCATGCCGCTGGAGCGAACCGTGAGCATCGGGAGCCAGATGGCCGACGCCCTGAATTACGCCCACAACAGAGGGCTGATCCACCGGGACGTCAAACCGGCGAACGTGATGCTCAACGTGCAAAACGAGCCGATCCTGATGGACTTTGGCATCGTCAAGATCGTCGGCGGCACCCAACACACAGCCACCGGCGCCGTCATGGGCACCGCCCGTTATATGTCGCCCGAGCAAATTAAGGGGGAACGGGTCGACGAGCGCACCGACCTCTATTCGCTGGGCGTGATGCTCTTCGAGATGGCCAGCGGCCGCGCGCCCTTCGAAGCAGACTCGGCGATGACGGTCATGATGATGCACGTCAACGATCCTGTGCCCGACCTCTCAAATCTGAGGCCGGAGGTCCCCCTGGCGCTCAAACGGATTATCAACCGGGCGCTGGCCAAGGACCCGGGCGACCGCTTTCAGGGAGCGGGAGAGATAGCGGAAGCGTTACGCAACATCGGCTCGTTCGAGCAGACGGCGGCCGCCGACCCCACCGTCGTCGAAACGCCAGAACAAGTGCAGCGCCCGGCGACGGCCGACGATCCTAAAGAGACCGTCGTCGAGCCCGTGGAACAGGTCACGCCAACGCCGGCGAGCGCGCAGCCCGGCCCGGCGCCGGCCGGCTCGGCCACCGGCGGCGCGCCACCCACAAGCCCACCGGGGGACGCCGCCTCCCCGGCCACCGCGTCGCCCCCGGCCGGCACCGCCCTCAGCCGCCGGCGCATGGCGACAATTGGCATCGGCGCCCTCCTCGTCTTTCTCTTGCTGGCCTGTGGCGTGGGCGCGGCCCTCGTCCTTAGCGGGGGCAATCTTTTTGGCGGCAGTGAGGATGGCGAGAATGGCGGCCTTGCGGCCGGAGAGACGCCGGAGGCCATAGCCTCTGACGGTGAAGAGGAGCCCGGCGAACAGCCGACGGCGACCGAGGCGCCGGCCACGGCCACGGCGACTACCACGCCCACCCCTTCTCCCACGTCGCTACCCGACCAGGATGACGACGGAGTGCCCGACGCCGAGGATGCCTGCCCCACGGAGGCCGCCGGACTCTACCCCGACCCAGAACGGGAGGGGTGCCCGGCGGCGCCAACGGCTACGGTCCCGCCGACGATTACGCCAACGCCGACGGTGCCCAGCGAACCGTACGCGCGCATTAACGACATCACCATCGACAATGGCGTCTACGTCGTCGACTACGAGACCTTCGGCTATATGGAGCAACTGCCCGGCATGCACGTCCATTTCTTCTACGACACCGTCGCACCGGAAGACGCCGGCAATCCCGGTAGTGGGCCGTGGATTCTCTGGGGTGGCCCGCGCCCGTTCCGCGAGTACACGGTCAGCAGCCGGCCGGCCGCAGCGGAGCAGATGTGCATCCTCGTGGCCAACCCGGACCACAGCATCATCATGGAAAGCGGGAACTGCTACGACCTACCAGAAGCGACCGGCGGCTAGGCTGAGAGTTCCCGCACAAAGTGGGCGTCGCCGTCGCGGACGGCGACCCTCCGAAAACCGTGCCAGCGGTAGAAGGCGATAGCGTCTTCCCACGTGGCCGTCGTCTCCAGGACGACGCGCCGGTAACCGCCCGCCCGCGCCTCCTCTAGCAGCGCCTCCAACATCCGCGTTCCCACGCCCTCCCGCCGCCGGGAGCGAGCCACGGACATACGCACGATGCGCCCCACGCCGGCCGCCTCCAGGATGAGAGCGCCGGTACCGATCACCTCATCCCGGAGGCACGCTACGAGGAAGCGTCCGTCAGCGTAGGAATTTGCAATATCGTCCAGATCCGGATTTTTCGCCTCGTCCAGCTCCCCCCACCGCTCACGCAGTCCGTCGAGGATCAGGCGGCGTGCGGCCGCCTCATCCGAACGGCGGAAGGGCCGGATGACCACCTCTTCTGGCGATAATGGCTTCTGGGACAAATCGTGCTCTACTCTCCATGGTGTTGGGCCCGCGCCGTCTCCAGGCGGGTCAGGGTCTCGTCGATCTGGTCGGGATTTTGCCAGAAGTTGGAGAAAGCGACCAATGCCTGCCCGCCTACCTCTGGGGCTGCACTAAACTCGAAGAGCTGCGTGATGTGGTCGGCCTCCTGCACGAATTCCAGGCCGCGGCGATAGACGTCATTGTATAGCGATTGGTCCACCTCCAAATTGGTCGCCACGCGGCCCAGGGTCTCTACGTTCATCGTCTGCGATTCGGCGCTACCCAGATAAGCCAGGAAGCGGCGCGCTTCCTGCGGATGCTCGGCTTCGGCCGACATATAGGCGCCGTAGACGAGGGCGATCTCGCCCCGGGACACGTCTGGGTTGAGCGTCGGGAAACTGAAGAAGTCGAAGGTATCCGGCAGCCCCTCGTTAGAGGATTCGGAGAGCCACTCGCCCAGGTTGTACATGGCGGCCTCGCCCTCGTAGATCTGGTCGGCGGCCGTGCGATAGTTCGTGGGTTCGTCGCTGAAGCAATTGTGCTCGATCATCGTCGCCCAATGCTCGAACACCTGGCGCACCCGCTCGTCGTCGTACTGCTCCTGCCCGCGCATCAGCCGCTCGTGGAATTCTGGCCCGTTGAGGCGCATGTTGAGGATGGTGAACCAGCGAGCCAGGGGCGGCCGCCACCCGGTGCTGGAGAGGGCAATAGGGATGACGCCTTCCGCGTCTAGCCTGTCGCAGAGCTGCAATAATCCCTCCCACGTTTCCGGCGGCGCCAAGTCGTGCTCGGCGAAGATGTCGGTGCGGTACCAGATGGGATTCCATTGAACGGCCATGGGCACGAAATATTGGCGGCCGTCGACAGTGGCCATCTCCTTGATCGGTTCGGGGAAAACCTCGTCCCACCCCATCTCCTGCCACAGGTCGCTGATATCGGCGATGGCCCCCTGTTCCACGTAATTGTACAGGTTGCCACCGATGAAGCTGCTGAAAACGTCCGGCTGTTGGTTGGATTCGAGGAGAATGTAGAAGGCGGTCGGTATGGGATTGCTATAGAGATTAACGCCGGTCCGGTCGACCTCCAGGTCGGGGTGCAGCATCTGGTACTGCTCGACGTTGTCCCTGTCCCAATCGCCGGCGGGATTCCCACCGTAGGCGGCCGTATACGCCAGATCACCTTCAGGAGCCGGGGTGGACGTCGGCGTTGGCGGCGCCGCCGTCGGGGTTGGGTTTGCCGTGGGCGAGGCAGTGGGGCTGGGTTCATCCGTGGGCGCAGGCTCATCCGTCGGCCGCGGGGTCGCCGTCGCCCCTTCGGTATCCGCGGGGTCAGACGCCCCGCAGGCAACCAGCCCGGCGACCATTAGCAGTAATGACATGACGTACGCGACAAAGGTTTTCACTGATACACACCTCCAAGCAAGGACAGGTTCGTCGCAGGCTGGCCTTCACAGGCTGGCCTTCACAGGCTAACGAGTTTCCGTACACAGACAGCGTAAAATGCGAGGTGGCTGTCCACAAGGGCCAATTCATGGTACTTTTATGGTGCCAATTGAGTGGAAAAGAGGTGGCACCGATGCGCGACTCCCCCCCGCACACGTTCACGCTCTCCTTCATCCATCTGGATCGCGAAGCGAACGCCCCCCTGTACAGGCAAATATACAGTGGCCTCCGTGAGGCCATCTTGCAGCGCCGCCTGGCGCCCGGCGTGCGGCTTCCCTCAACGCGCGACATGGCCGACCTCTTCGACGTTTCGCGCAACACGGTGGTCAACGCCTTCGAGCAATTGATGGCGGAGGGGTACGTCGAAGCGCGGGTCGGCTCAGGGACGTACGTCACCGATCGCCTGCCGGAAGCGTTTCTCCAGGCATACCGCAGCGAACCGCCGGTCCGTCTGCACGACGGAGTACGCACCTTGTCCCGGCGGGGACAATCCTTTGCCCGCCATTACCGCTCCCCTGCCCGCCCTCTCAATCACTCCCTTTTTCTGCACGGCAGGCCCGACGTGAGCGCCTTTCCGTTCGAAACGTGGGCGCGCCTGGCGGCGAAGCGCTACCGGGATCTGCCGCGGCGCCTGTTCGGCTACAGTCGCCATCCGGCCGGATACCGGCCGTTACGAGAAGCGATCGCCGGTTATCTGCGAACGGCCCGGGCGCTACGCTGCGAGCCAGAGCAAATTGTGATCGTCAGCGGTTCGCAGGAGGGCCTTTATCTGGCCGGCCAGGTGCTCCTCGATCCCGGCGACCGGGCCTGGATTGAAGATCCGGGCTATATGGGGGCCCGGAGCGCGCTGCTTTGCGCGGATGCCGAACTCTGTCCCATTCCCGTAGATGACGGCGGAATAGACGTCGACGCAGGCGTGGAGAAAGCGGCCGGCGCGCGTGTGGCTTACGTCACGCCCTCCCACCAATTTCCCCTCGGCGGCACCATGAGCCTTGCACGCCGTTCGCGGCTCCTACAATGGTCGGCCGCCAGCGACGCCTGGATATTGGAGGACGATTACGACAGCGAGTTTCGCTACAAGGGCCCGCCGCTGGCCTCGCTGCAAGGGCTCGACGTCAACCGGCGCGTCATCTACGCTGGCACATTCAGCAAAGTTTTGTTTCCCGCGCTACGCCTGGGCTACCTGGTTATTCCTGGCGACCTCGTCGAGGCCTTTTTGGTCGCCCGTTCCGTCGTACACCTGAACGCCCCCATCTTCGAACAGGTCGTGCTGGTCGATTTTATGGACGGCGGCCATTTCAACACGCACGTCCGGCGCATGCGTACGCATTACCAGGAGCGGCGCGACGTCTTTGTGGAAGCGGCAGAGCGGGAACTGGGGGGATGCCTGGAGTTGGGCCCGGCCGACGCCGGATTACACGTGACGGGCTGGTTGCCGGCCGGCGTCGACGACGAAGCGGTGGCGCGGCGGGCAAGCGAGTTAGGCATCGCCGTCCTGCCGCTCTCCCGGCTCTGCCTGGCGCAGCCGCCACGGCCGGGCCTCGTCATGGGCTTCGGCGCTGCCCGGCCGGAGGCGATCCCGGACGGCGTGCGCCGCCTGGGTCAGGCCATCACAGAGGTTGTTGAGAAGGGGAAGGAGTGCAGAGAGCGCGATATGTTATAATGGGCCGCGTTGACGACCAGCCCGGCCGGCTGCCCTTCCGTTGCTTTGTCCTCATCATCGCGAACATTCATCTATCGGCCGGCGCACCAAGAGCGATTATCGACAAAGGAGAGAAGGCAAGATGACCCAGACGACGTTTCCTCCGTTGCCGCTGGCAGAATGGCGGCGCACGCGCGACACGCTCCACCGCTACAGCCAGGTGTTAGGCGCCGTGCGCAAAGCGTTGACGCCTCCGCAAAAGCATTGGTGGCACATCAGCCTGCGTGCGGCCGCTGCCGGCCTGACGACGACGCCCATCCCCGCGGACGAGATGAGCTTCGACATGCTCCTCGACTTCACCGGCCACCAGCTCACCATCTCGACCAGCGAAGGGGATTGGTGGGACATGTCG
>JAWVYQ010000034.1:0-25932 GCA_033722615.1 Promineifilaceae bacterium (SeqCode) | reverse complement strand
TCTGTTTGGGCCGTTCATCAGACTCTCGACTTGTTGCGCAAGATCTTTCCTTATCTCACCTGTGATCGCACCATCACGGGCGAGGATGAGCGAGCGTGTCTCTATTACGACATCAAGTTGTGTAACGCGCCCTGTATCGGCGCCGTCGGGCGCGAAGAATACCGCGCCATGATCCAGAAATTGATGGATTTCCTGGAGGGCAAGTCCGAGTACATCGTCGAGGAGATTGAGGAGAAAATGGAAAAGGCGGCCGCCAACCTGAAATTTGAGAAGGCGGCCGAATACCGGGACCAGCTGCAGGCGATTGAGAAAGTCGTTGCTAAGCAGAAGGTGATATCACCGGCGGCCAACACGGATCAGGACGTCATTGCTTTTGCCCGGGAACAGGGCGACGCCTGCGTGCAGGTCTTCTTCATTCGCCACGGCAAGCTCATCGGCCGCGAATACTTTCTTCTGGAAGGCACCGAGGATGAGAGCGACGAGGCGGTCCTACAAGAGTTCGTGACCCAATTTTATGACGACGCCGCGCACATTCCAAAGGAAGTGTTGCTGCCCGACGAGGTGGAAGAGGCGCGCATTATCGAGAAGTGGCTGCGGCAGAAGCGGGGCCAGAAAGTGGTGATCAAGGTACCGCAACGCGGTAAGAAGAAGAAACTGGTCGAGATGGCGGCCAGCAACGCTCGCGACACCCTGGGCACCCTCCGCCAGCAATGGGCGGCGGACCGCTCCAAGCACGTGGAGGCCATGAATCTTCTGCAGAACGTTCTCGATTTACCGGCTCCACCTTCGCGCATCGAAGGTTATGACATCAGCCACACCCAGGGGCGCCAGACGGTGGGCTCCATGGTCGTCTTCGTGCAGGGTGTGCCGCGAAAGAGCGATTACCGGCGCTTCAACGTGCGCACGGCGACCAACGACGACTACGGTGCCATGCGCGAAGTGCTGATCCGCCGCTTCCGGCGTTACAAGGATTCTATGGCCGGCGAGTTGACGGATCCTGCCCAGATCGGGCGCATGAAGAAAGAGACGGCGTGGTCCCTCCTGCCCGACCTGTTGCTGATAGACGGCGGCAAGGGGCAGCTCGCCGTTGCCCAAGAAGTGCTGGAGCAATTTGATCTGAAGGAGGAAGTGCCCCTTGCCGCGTTAGCCAAGCGGGATGAAGAGCTGTTCGTCCCCGGCCGCGAGCAATCGGTACGCCTACCTCCGCGTTCCGAGGGGATGTATCTGGTGCAGCGTGTGCGGGACGAAGCCCACCGCTTCGCTAATGAAGCCCATCGTCGCCGGCGGACGAAGGTGGGTACCGCTTCTATCCTTGACAGCATACCCGGCGTCGGCCCCAAACGGCGGAAAATTCTCCTCGATCACTTTGGCTCCCTTGATGAAATTCGCAAAGCGACGGCCGAGGAGATCGGCGCCGTGCCCGGCATCCCCTTCAACGTCGCCCAGGCCGTTCGCTCTCACCTCGGCTGATCTCGCGCTGCCCCGTTCGTCCTTTCACGGGCTCACGTGCACGCAATGCCCCGTGGAAGGAGTCGGCAGAGCTTGTTCCTCAATCCACCACCAGAATCGCCGGCCGTGTCCACTGTTCCCCGCCCACGCTCACCTCTAGCGCCGGCCAGTCCTTAATAGCCGTCAGCACTTCATTCTTTTCAGGCCCAACCAGTATTGTGTCCTCCGACTTCACGCCCGTAATGGAAGGGTTCCAGGCATACACTTGCCCGGCCGCCACCCGTTCGTCACTGTCTGGCGTCACCAAATACTCGCGCGGCTCGTAGCCCGCGGGGCCGCCCTGGTGGTGCTTCTGCCACTCGTCTGCATAGCCGTGTGCTGTATAGGCCGCAATCCCTGTTTGAAAGACGTCGGCCACACATCGGTCGGGGCGCGTGGCCTGGATGAACGCCGCATCGACCGAGGCCACTGCGCGCGCCTTTTGCGCCAGGTCGGCCGGCAACGGGCCGAAATGCACGAGGCGCGTCAGCGAGCAGACCAGCCCCTGGCGGCGGCCGCAGAGGATCAGCATGGCGTAACGCGCCAGCTTCTTTTCCGTGGGTAGCGGGTGGCGGAAGCGAAAGATACGCTCGTCCGTGGCGACGAGGTTGACCACCGGCACTGCCCCTCGCTTCTGGCAAGCGGCTCCCAGCAGGGCAGCGATCTCGTACTCAGTCATACCCGGTCGCATCGCACGCGCGGCCTCGTCCATCGCCGCAGCGCAGCGTCGGCCCAACTCACGAAAGCGCTCGCCTTCCTGTGGCGTCAGCTCCGCGCGCAACCGGCTGAGCGGAGCGCGCAAGTCGACGGCATCGGGAAAGGGTACGTCCGCGCCAACTTTCATGGACCGCGTGAGCCGCGAGGGAGTCTCGCTCAGTTCGTGCCACGGCCCCACCTCAAAAGTCCAGCCTTGCTCTTGAAGTCCCTCTTCCTGCTCCAGGCGCGGGAACTCGATGTTGTTGGTCAGCACGTAGGCCTCGTCAAAGGTCACTAACAGGCTGGCTTCCCCTTCAGTGGCGGCGATGTGAATGTAGGACGCGGCGCCCTCTGTGGCCCAGGCGAAGCTGGCGGCCGAGCGCAAAAGGGCGGCCTCGAGGTCTAGGCGTTCCAGCAAGCCGCGCAGGCGCTCCACGTTCGTCGTTACCGGCGGCGACTTTGTCTCCACGCCGCTATCCGTCCTGCTGCCCGTAAACGTTCTGATAGCGCTCGTACAGGCGGTCTACGTCCGCGGGGTCGATGGGGAGTGGATCCCCGATCTGCATCGCCGTCCAGACGATGGCGGCGTTATCCTCGGTCATCACCGCGGCCTTGACCGCGGCTTCCGCTGTGTCGCCTACCGCAAACACCCCGTGATTTTGCAGCAGCGCGGCCGGGCTGCGCGAATCGCGTAACACCTCTACCACGCGCTCGCCGATCGCTTCCCCGCCGATGAGGGCAAAGCCCCCACAGGGAACGGGGCCGCCAAACTCGTCGCCCATCGCCGTCGTCACGCAGGGAATCTCCCGGCCCAGAATGGCAAAGGCCGTCGCGTAACGGCTGTGAGTGTGGGCCACGCCGTTGATCTGCGGCATGTGGCGGTACAGGTAACAGTGGCTGGCTGTATCGGAGGAGGGCTTGAGGTTGCCTTCCACCACGTTCCCCTCCAGGTCTACTACCACCATCTTATCCGGCGTCAGTTCCTCAAATTTGACGCCGCTCGGCTTGATGACGACGAGGTTGCTCTGGGGATCGCGCCCGCTGATGTTGCCGCTGGTCCAGGCCACGAGATTGTTTTTCGGTAATTCCGCATGCAAGGCGCACACTTCTTCTTTTAGTCTTTCGAGCATGTAATTTCCTCGCTGCCTTATCCTAAGCCTTCGGCTTTAGGGCATCCACGGCCGTTCTTTCGATGACCAATCCCTTTTGGTAGCGTTCCATGAAGGCCATAAAGCCGTTAACATCCCGCGGGTCGGGAGCGACTGTCGTGGCATTTTGTCCGGCAAAGACCTTGTCGGAAAGGTAGGCCTCCAGGGGTTGATCCGTTGCCTTATACAGCATATAGGCGCCGAGCAGGGCAATACCCCAGGCGCCGCCCTCGCCTGCGGTCTCCATCACGGCTACAGGGACATTCATCGCCGCCGCCATGATCTTTTGGCCGACTTCTTCGGTCTTGAAGAAGCCGCCGTGCCCCAGGACCTGGTCGATCTGCACTTGTTCCTGTTCAAACAGGATGTCCAGGCCGATCTTCAGTGCGCCGAGTGCTGAGAACAGATGCGCACGCATGAAGTTCGAAAGGGTGAAATGGCTTTCAGGGGTACGGACGAACAGGGGACGTCCCTCCTCAAAGTGCGTGATATGCTCGCCTGAGAGATAATTGTAGGTAAGGAGCCCGCCCCCATCGGCGTCCCCTTTGAGCGCCTGTTGATACAGCATTTCAAACAGCTTAGATTGGCCGATCTCCACGCCCAGCGCATCGGTGAATTCTCGGAACAGACCAACCCATGCGTTGAGATCGGATGTGCAGTTGTTGCTATGGACCATGGCGACGGGCTTGCCTGTAGGCGTCGTCACCATATCAATCTCGGGATAGACTCTCGACAGAGGCTTTTCCAGAACGATCATGGCAAAGACGGATGTTCCTGCGGAAACGTTGCCTGTTCGTTCGGCAACGCTGTTGGTGGCGACCATCCCTGTGCCTGCGTCGCCTTCGGGGGGGCAGAGGGGGATACCCGCTTGCAGTTGTCCCGTGGGATCGAGCAGCCTGGCGCCTTCTTCGGTTAGAACGCCTGCTGTCTCCCCTGCTACGAGGGCTTTGGGCAGGATTTCCTGAAGCTTCCACGAGATGTTTTGCGCTTTGAGCCGTTCGTTGAAGAGCTGGATCTTGCCCGCATCATATTCGTTGGTCTCGCTATCGATAGGGAACATACCCGATGCTTCGCCTATGCCCAGTACCTTTTGCCCTGTCAGTTTCCAATGGACGTAGCCGGCAAGCGTGGTTAAAAAGCTGATGTCCTGGATGTGGGGTTCTTCGTTCAGTATTGCCTGATAGAGGTGGGCAATGCTCCAACGTTGGGGAATATTGAATTGGAAGAGTTCAGTGAGTTCTTCTGATGCCCGTCCGGTTATTGTGTTGCGCCAGGTACGAAATGGGACGAGTAGATTTCCGTCCTTATCGAATGCCATATAGCCGTGCATCATGCCGCTGAAGCCGATGGCGCCAAGGGTCTGGAGCGGGATGTTGACCTTCTCCAAAACTTTGTTGCTGAGTCTCTGATAGCTCTCTTGCAGGCCTGTCCAAATATCTTCGAGACTGTACGTCCAGATGCCGTTTTCGTACCGATTTTCCCACTCATAGGTGCCCGATGCGATCGGCGTATGATCCTCACCAATAAGCGCTGCCTTGATGCGAGTCGAGCCGAACTCGATGCCAAGAATGGGTTCTTCTTCGAAGAAGGACCCGCTCTCAATTGCGTTTTGCGTGGCGTTTTGATTCATGTTCATCTCCCATCGTATGGAGGTTCAAACATTCCGCAGTGAGCTGGCGCGGACAACCAGCTCGGGTTGCAGCAGAAGCCGCTGATTTTCTACCGGCTCGGAATCCTTTTGCCTGGCGTCGATCATCTCGATCAGCACGCGCACGGCGTTCGAGCCCAGGCGGTGCTGATCCTGGCTGACCGTGGTCAGCGGCGGCCAGAAATAGGGCGATTCCGGAATGCCGTCGAAGCCGACTACGCCCAGCGCCTGCGGCACGTCGATGCCCCGCTCGGCCGCCAGTTGCAGCACGCTCAGCGCCATCTGATCATTTCCTACGAAGACGGCGTCCATCTCCGGATACTGTTCGAACAGTTGCAGGGCCGCGCGCTGACCACTGGCCGAAGACCAGTTCCCCTCCGTCCACGTCATATCGTCCACGCGCAGCCCGGCCTCGGCCAGCACGTCCGCCCAGGCTGCCTTACGCTGCTGTGCTTCCCACCAATCCAACGGCCCGCTGATATGGCCGATGTGGCGGTAGCCTTGCTCGATCAGGTGTCGCGTTGCCATCTGCCCGCCCGCGTAGTTGTCAATGTTTACCACGTGCCCGTCCGGCCGCCGTCGCGTACTGGTGACGACAATGGGCATGTCCAGGCGCGTACTCTGCTTCTGCAGCCAGAGGTGGTTGTCGCCTACTTCGGGTACGGCCCAGATCAGCCCCTCTACCCGCCGCTCTACCAGCCGGTCCAGGAGCGGTTCCACCGCCAAGGAGCCGAAGCTGGGTAACTGTTTAAGCAGCAGGCCATACCCCTCCTCTTCCGCTGTGTCGGTGATGCCGTGTAGGACGCGAGACGGGCCGATATATTTCAGCCCGGCCGTCACCACGCCCAGCGTATAGTTGCGCCGGCGGATCATGCTACGCGCTAAAGCGCTCGGCCGGTAGCCGAGCCGGTCGATAACCTCCCGTACGTGCTTCCTCGTAGCATTGGCAACGTCCGGGCGGTCGTTGATCACCCGCGAGACCGTCTGCGTGGAGACGCCGGCCTCGGCCGCTACGTCCTTGATTGTCACGCGCTTGTTATAAGGGCCGGCCATCGTTCTCGCGCTCCTCTACTGCTACTGCATCCGCCGCTGTAGCAAGCCATGCAACGAAACACTCACCACCAGGATCAGGCCGTAGATGAGCTGCGTCCAGAAGCCCGTCAGGCCGATGGCCACAATGGCCGCGCCAATGGCGCCGATGATGAAGCTGCCAAGTATGGTGCCGAAGATCGAACCCACCCCGCCAAAGACAGAGGTGCCGCCCAAAAAGACGGCGCCCAGCGTTTGTAGCAAGTAGCCCTCGCCCAGGCTGGGCCAGAAATAGGACGTGTGGAAGCTGGCCAGCACGCCGCCAAAGGCCGCACAAAAGCCCACAAAGGCGAAGACTAGCAGCCGCGTGCGCGTGGAGTTGACGCCCATCAGGCGTGCGCTGTCCTCGTTATCCCCAATCAGGTAAATGTGGGCGCCCAGCTGGTGCCGGTTCAGCAAAACCCAGGAAAAAACGGTCACTATCAATAGCCACCACATCTGGTTGGGAATTCGCCCAATAGTCTGGCCGACCAACGCCTGGTATATGGGCGTCTCGCGGGCCGCGGCCAATGCCGCCCCCTGCCCGCTGAGAATCACCAGCGACGCCCCGCGCCAGAAGAACTGCGTGCCGATGGTGGCGACCAGTGAGGGAATGCCCAGGCCGACCACGATGGCCCCGTTGAGAAAGCCGATGGCCGTCCCCGCCGCCAGCGCGGCGAGCACGCTTAACGCGACGTTGCCCGTGGCCTGGAAGACCAGAACGAAAGAGACCATGCCCATGGCCATAATTGACGGAAAGGAGAGGTCGATTTCGCCGGCAATAATGGCCATCGTCAGCGGCATGGCGATGATGCCGAAGAAGGGAACCGTGGACATGAAGGCCCGGTAGATGCGTGACGAAAGAAAGGTCTCCGGTGCCATGATGATAAAGAATAGCCAGACGGCAATGAACACCGTCAGAATCCCCAACTGCGTGGCGTTGCCCCGCACGTACCGCCGCAGCCGCAGCCGGCTCGACTCCGTTGCAGCGGCCGTGCTGGCGCTCTGGTCAGCGCTCTCCGCTGTCTCCGCGCCGGTAGCCGTCCTGTCTGCCTGTGTATTCATTACAATTCCTCCGCTCTCTAGTCAAAGGTTCCCGTCTCGGCAATCTGGATCATATTCTCCATCAACTTCTCCAGGCTAATGTTCTCGGCCATAAACTCGCCTGCTACCTCGCCCCGGTCCAGCACGACGATACGGTCGGCAACGTTGTAGACGTGTACGATGTTGTGGTCGATGAAGATGGCGCTTTTGCCCGCCCGCTTGATGTCGCGCACGAAGTTCAGCAGTTTGTTGGTCTCTTTCAGGCTCAATCCCATCGTCGGCTCGTCCAGCACGATGATGTCCGCCTCAAAGAACAGCGCGCGCACGATGGCCACGCCCTGCTTTTCGCCGCCGGAAAAGGTGGCTATGCGTGCGTCGGGATTTACCGCCTCCGACGTAAAGCCCATGGAGTTGACCATCAGGCGCCTCGTTTCCCGCTTCATCTCTGCGACGCGCAGCAGGCCGAGGCGATTACGAAGCTCCCGGCCCAGAAAGATGTTTCGCCACAACGTCTGTAGTTCGGCCAGCGCCCGTTCCTGGTACACTGTCTCGACCCCCAGCTCCCGGGCGCGCGGCACCGTCAGATTTTCTACGCGCTCGCCATCAAAGTAGATTTCGCCGCTGGTGGGCTGGTGGTATCCGGTGATGATCTTGATCAACGTCGATTTGCCCGCGCCGTTATCGCCCAGTAGTCCGACTACCTCGTTACGGCCCAGGTGAAAGTCCACGTCGCGCAGGGACTGTACCTCTCCGAAGCGCTTGGAGATGTTCCGCAGTTCCACCCGATATTGCTCTTCCATACGTTCTCCCACTGCGGTAGAGCATGGGGAAGTGTGTCCCACCCATGCTCTACCGACATTAAGAAGCGATTACCGAATTTGTCGTTCCACCAAATCGGCCAGCATGTCGATGTTGCCGGCGTGGGCGAAGCCGGCGCCCGTGTTGATGTGCAGGCCCGTGAACAGATAGTTGTGCGAGAGGCAGATTTGCAGAATCGGCAGGTATCCTTGCAACCATTGCTGTTGGTCGATGACCAAGTCGGTCCAGCCGCCGCGGATGGCTTCCACCGTCGCCGGCGAGAGGTCAAAGCCCGCCGCGAAGATGTCATCCGGCCCGAGATCGGCCGAGGTCAGATACGTTTCCAGCGTCGCCGTCAGCGCGCCGTGGTCGGTGACCACCAGCCGCACGTCCGGGTTGGCCGAGACGTAACCCACGAACGTGGGTACGCCAGCCGCCGCCTCTGCGTTGGTGGCGTCGTCGATCTCCAGATAATCGACCTCCAGGCCTGCCTCTTCCAGAGCGTCAATCACACCCTGCGTGCGCTGGCCGCGGCCGGGCTGTGCCAGGAGACCCCAGACCATGGCCCGGTCCCCTTCCTGCAACTCGAAGCGGCTGACTGCTTCCGCACCGAGGGAGTAGCCGGCGTCGTATAGCTCGGCGCCCACGTAGCCGAAGCCGTCTGAGGCGTAGCGCGCTTCTAGCTCGGGCAGTGTCGTGTTCTGGCTGGTAACAATGATACCCTGTTCCACAGCTTCTTCCACCAGCGGAGCATATGCATCGTCGCCCGGGTGGCCCATGATGGCGATGCCGTCAGGATTGGTGGCGATGGCCTCGCCGAACTGGGTCACCATCTGCTCCGGATTCCAGTCGGACCACACATACTCGACGTTGGGGCCGAGGTCCGCCTCTGCCTGCAAGGCGCCATTATAGACGACGGTTGCAAAGGGGCCGCCGGGCGAACCGCCCGGGAAAAAGACGATGTCTGTATCTGCGCACCACTGACCGCCTTCCTGAGCGGCAGCCTCTTCCGATTCTTCGGCTTCTTCGGCCTCCTCCGCCTCCGCTGCTGCCTCGCCCTCTTCGGCTTCTTCGGCCTGCTCGCTCACCTCTTCCGGCTCTGATTCTACGTCTCCCGTCGCATTCTGGCAGGCACTCTGAAGGGCCAGAGCCATAATCAAAACGAATAGTAGGGTAAATTTCTTAGCCATTTCCTTCCTCCACGACAATGAATTAACCGATTAACCGTCACGAACTTCCAGAGTTTGCTTCAGACACGACAAACCATAGATTCTCTCCTTGGCGGCAGTATGCTGCCTGCCATCCCGGCTGGCGCAGGCCCCGGTCAGCGGGTCCTGCGTCGCCCGCTCTCCATTCCATAAAAAGCCTGGTTCCAGCGCAGTTCTTTGCGGAACGCAGGCACTGTTGTCTCCTGGTCGATCAGTAGGAATTCAACCCCCGCCATCTCCGCGAAATCTCGCAGGTGCTCGACCGTCAGCGCCTGGCTGAAACCCGTGTGATGTGCGCCTCCGGCCAGAATCCAGGCCGCCGCCGCATTAGTCAGGTCCGGGCGCGGCTTCCACACGGCGCGAGCTACGGGCAGCCGGGGCAGCGGGCGCGGCGGTTCTACGACGTCCACTTCGTTGACCACCATACGGAAGCGGTCGCCGAGGTCTACTATCGACGCGTTCACGGCCGGGCCGGCCGGCGTATCAAATACCAGGCGCACAGGGTCAGCCTTGCCGCCGATAGAGAGCGGGTGGATTTCCAGAGATGGCGTCTGAGCCGCAATCGACTCGCATATCTCCAGCATGTGGGCGCCCAACACCATCATCCTCTGCTCACCGAAGTGATAGGTATAATCCTCCATGAATGAGGTCCCGCCCTCCAACCCCGCCGCCATCACCTTCATTGCGCGCACCAGCGCCGCCGTCTTCCAGTCGCCCTCCGCCCCAAAACCGTAGCCGTCGGCCATTAACCGTTGCACGCCAATACCCGGCAACTGCTCGAGGCCGTGCAGGTTCTCAAAGGTATCGGTAAAAGCCTTGAATCCCCCTTCCTTCAGGAAACGGCGCAGGCCGGCTTCAATGCGCGCCGCCTCCAGCAGTGACCGGCGCTGACGGCCGCCCTGGCGGAGCGGCTCCGCGACCTTATAGCGCTCCTCGTACACTTTTACCAGGCGCTGTACCTCGTCCTCCGGCGCTGCTTGCACTGCCTGCACCAGGTCGCCCATTCCGTAACCGTTTACCGCGTAGCCAAAGCGGCGCTGCGCTGCCACCTTGTCGCCTTCCGTCACCGCGACCTGGCGCATGTTGTCGCCAAAGCGGGCGATGCGCGCTCCCTGGGCATCATGCCAGGCACAGGCCGCGCGCGTCCAGGCGCCTACCCGCGCCTGCACGGCGTCCGACGCCCAGTGCCCCACGACCACCTTGCGTTCCAGGCCCAGGCGTGTGGCGATGTAGCCGAACTCCCGGTCGCCATGCGCTGCCTGGTTCAGGTTCATAAAGTCCATGTCGATGGTGTCCCAGGGGAGGTCGCGGTTGAACTGCGTGTGCAGGTGCAGAAACGGCTTCCGCAGCGCCTCCAGACCGGTGATCCACATCTTGGCCGGCGAGAAGGTGTGCATCCACGTCACCAGGCCCACGCACTGAGGGTCGTCGTTCGCCTCCTGGCACAGCCGGTGGATGGCTTCCGAGGTGGTCACCACCGGTTTGAAGATAACGCTGACGGGGATGTGCCCCGACTGGGAAAGGCCCTCCACAATGTGCCGCGCGTTCTGCGCCACCTGTTCCAGCGCCTCCTCCCCATAAAGATGCTGGCTGCCCGTCACAAACCACACAACGAACTGACTGAGGTCAATCATGCTTCACCTTTTTTGGGCGTCCCGGTAAACGATCGCGTATGAGGGACCGTCCACCGTTCTCACCACATCCCTCCTTGACTCACGTGCTCCCCCTTCCGTTAACGATACCGTTAACGATAACATAAGATATATATTAATATAGAAGCGGGTCGTGAGTCAAGTGAAAGTTCCTGTGCGTCCTGCGTCGCGCCGGGGTGGTGGCCCACCCCGAACGGCTGGAGGAGCAACTCTAGCGCCACACGCCTTCTTGGGCCACGGCCGGCAAATAGCTGAAACGGTCCAGGGCGATGCCCGCCGGCACGCTGACCACGGGCCCGTCTCCCTCCTGTGGTCGCACCGGGTTGGCCGTGTCAAGGCGGAAGAAGACGGATAGCGTCGTTTCCCCGGCGCTGGCCTCCACCGCGTACACGCCTTCGCTCGCCCCGGCCGTGCTTAACAGGAAACGGAAGTTCCCCTCCTCGTCTGTCTGGATCGGGGCGGACGGCGCTATTTCCCGATTGTTGATCCGTACCGTGATGGTCGCCCCGGCCGGGTAGTCGCTGCCGTCGACGGTGAACGTGCTGCCCGGGGCCCCGGTGGGATAATTGATGGTTAGCGCCGGCATCGGGGGTGGCCCGACCGTGTCGTGGACGAAGATATCCCGCTGTCCGTTGTTGTCGTGGGGAACCAGATTGGTGGCGACGGAGGAAAAGGCCAGGTAGCGGCCGTCGTACGAGAGAGAGGGCGACTGGCCGGCATCATTGCCCTGGATGCCCTCACTGTTGAGACTGGCCAGGCTGATCGTCCCCGCCTGGAGGTCGTACAAGAATACGTCGCCCACGCCGTTGGTGTCATTCGCTGCCAGGTTGCTGGCGCGCGATTTGAACGCGACATAGCGGCCGTCGGCCGAGAAAGTCGGTTCCTGATCCGTCTCAAACACCTCTACCTCGTCCCCGCCGTTGCTGACGTTTACCCGCATCGTGCGCCCGTCGACCCGATCCCGGACAAAGACGTCGGGATAGGAGTTGCCGTCGTCGTCTACGAGATTGGCGGCGTACGAGACGAAGGCCACGTAGCGGCCGCTGCCCGAAACGGCGGCCGCGAAACTTTCGCCCTCTGCCTCCTGCTCGTCGTCGCTTACGCTGACGCGCTCGGTCACGCCCGTCTCCAGGTCGAAAAGGAAGATGTCGCGGTAGATGCCGCTGTCTCCCGGGGTCAGATTGCTGGCGTCCGACTCGTAAACAACGTAACGGCCGTCGTTCGATACGGCCGGATACTGGCTGTCCCCGTTGCCCCCCTGGCCGAAGCTGTTTACCGTAATGCGCCAGGTTGCCCGCGTCCCCTGATCGTGGAGGAAAATGTCTGTCCATCCCTCGTCGTCGCCTGCGATCAGGTTGTCGGCGTGCGACCAGAAAGCCACGATTTGGCTGTCGCCGGAAACCGAGGGGTCGCCGCTTACGTCGTTGGCCCCTGTTCCGTCGGTATGGACGCTCACCCGCCGTACCTCGCCCGTGTTACGGTCGTAGGCAAAGACGTCCTGCACGTTGTTCGTGTCGTTGGGGACCAGGTTGAAGGCGCAGGAGTGAAAGACGACGGTCCGCCCCCCTCCGGAAATGGCTGGGGCCTCGCTGTCGCAATTTCCCTGCTGCCCGTCTGAGCGCCGGCTGACCCGCCTCGTCTGTCCGGTGTCCCTATCGTGGAGGAAGACGTCCAGGACGCCGTTCGTGTCTTCACTCACGAGGTTATCGGCCGCAGAGTGGAAGGCCACGTAACGGGCGTCACCGGAAATGGCGGGCGCCTGACTCTCTCCATTACCTGCGGTGCCACCGGAACTGACGCTGACCCGCTCCGTTGGGCCGTCGGCCGGCGCACTTCTGACGGCGCCTGCCAGGGTGGCTACCAGCAGAAGAAGTATCGTTGCCTGACATACTCTTTTCATCAGAACCCCCTTAATCGGCACGAGCCTATCCCGTCGCTACGTCGTTGATACTATCGCAAAAGGAGCTCCTGTACCAAGCTGCGACTGTGCTCGCGTCGGGCCTGAGAAAGGAGAGTGGAAAGAGGGTGGCTCCCCCCTCGCTCTCACTATTCTTCCAGTCCGGCCGCGGTAACTACCAGGCCGGCAAACTCCTGTACGTCGGCGTCGTCCACCAGATATTCGGCGATGCGCTGGGCGTCTGGGGCGAGCGCTTGCAGGTCGTTCTCCTGTGCCCAGAAGCTGCCTCGCAGAATCTCCGCGTACTCGGCGACCACGGCCGCCAGCTGGAAGCGGGGTGAGGCCTCTTCATAGCGCTGGTGGAACTCGCTCAGGCTGATAGCGCGCTCGATCTCGCTCACCTCTTCCGTATCTGGGTCGGCGTAGCGCACGCGCACGGTCATGGCCGGCTGGTTGCGTGGCGCATCTTCCGCCTCGCGCACTTCGTACAGGGCCGTGACGCTGTGCCCGGCGCCGATCTCCCCGGCGTCTACGTCGTCGTTTCGGAAATCCTCGTCGGCAACGTCCCGGTTCTCGTACCCCAGCAGGCGATAACGGTCGATGACGGCCGGGTTGAACTCAACCTGGATCTTCGCATCCTGGGCAATGGTTAAGAGGGTCGAGGTGAGCTGCGTGGAGAAGGTGCGCTCTGCCTCCTTCAGCGTGTCGATGTAAGCGTAGCTGCCGTCGCCCTGATTTGCCAGTTGCTCCATCAGCACGTCATTATAGTTGCCCATGCCGAAACCAAACGTGCTCAGGGCGATGCCGTCCTCGGCGTGTTGCAAGATCGATTCGGCCGCCGTGTTCCCCACGTTGGCCACACCGTCCGAGCAAAGGATCAGGCGATTAATCGCTCCCGGCTGTGCGTACTCTTCGGCCAACTGATAAGCTACGCGCAGGCCTGCTTCCGCGTTGGTGCTGCCTTCTGGCTGGAGAGCGTGGATTGCGGCGAGAATGGCGCGCCGCGAGTCAACGGGCGTCGGCGGCAGGAGGGCGCGTGCGTTGCTGCCATAGACGACGATTCCGATGCGGTCCGTGGGACGCAGGTTGTCGACCAGCGTCTCCAGCGCGTCTTTGACCAGCTCCAGCCGGTTTTCGCGGTTCATCGACCCAGAGACGTCGATGACGAAGATGAGCATGGCGTCCGGACGGCTCTCGGCCGGCACTTCATACCCCTGAAGGCCGACGCGCACCAGGCGGTACCGCTCGTTGGCCCCGTAGGGGGAGGGCGCCCCCTCGAGGTGAATGCCGAATGCCCCTTCTTCCGGCCGTTCGTATGCCTGGTCAAAGTAATTGACGAACTCCTCCACGCGCACTGCGTCGTCCGGCGGCAGATAGCCGTCGCGCAGATAGCGGCGCATCACTGAGTACGAACCGGTGTCCACGTCGATGGCGAACGTCGACAGATTGTCTTCTTCAGGGTCGATAAAGGGGTTGACGCCGTAATCCTCGTAATACACGGTGTCGTAGGGCGCGTCATTCGGGGGTTCCAGAGCGCCGCCGCTCATCCCCTCCGGCGAATCCATCTCGACAGCTTCGCTCTCTGAGGCGACCATCTCAGTGGTCGTGCGCGTAACCTCCACTGGTTGCCCCTGTTGAGCCACCACTTCGGCCGCTTCTTGTCGTTCGCCCGTCGCGTTTACGTTTGCCCCACTGTCCTCCTGTGACAGGGGCCCCCCGCCGCAAGCTGCGAAGAGCAGGGCCAGGACGATGAACGTCATCAGGTGCGCTCTGAGCGAATGTGTTTCTTTGTAGTACGCTCCTCTAGAGTACGTTCCCTTGGAGTACGTTCCCTGGGAATAAGTTCCCTTCTTCATGATTGCCTCCTATCGGCGTTAAGTTGCTAACGTGACGTTGAGTCCGGCCTCGTTGTGATAGACGCTGTCCCCGACCGATTTGTTCCCGGCAATTCCTTGACTTACTAGAACGAATGTGCTAATCTCTCTATTAGAACAACTGTTCTAACCCTCCCATCAGTGGAACCGGCGAGTCGCGACCCTCGCCGGTTCCACCCCCCTCTTACCCCGCTGCATGGCGTTTTCGAAGAGGGAGGAGGAGAAATCAAAACGGTTAATCTACACGGCCGCCCAGGCGGTAGTCGCCGGCGAGCCATCGTCAGAGGAGGCGCACGATGTTAAGACAGGAGATGATTGGTACTGATTTCGGGGATGGGCTAACCGGCCGTCTGGCCAATTACGGCGTCGCTTTTCCCAAGCATGCCGTGATTGGGATCATTTTGATGGTTGCCCTCTTTGCCTTCGAGATATTCAATTTCGACACCACTCGTTACGCTCTGGATAATTTGCTGGGACACGTGAGTTTCGCCGGGCTTGGCTGGGCCACGATTCTGGCTATCGCCTTTTGCGCAATCGACTTCGCCGGCCTCGTTCGCCTCTTTGCGCCGGAGTCCGACGGCGAACAGCCAAAGGAGGTGTGGTATCTCATGGGCGCCTGGCTTCTCGGAGCGACGATGAATGCCCTGATGACGTGGTGGGCCGTTTCGCTGACGTTGCTCAACCACGATTTTGGCAACGAGGTCTTGAGCCGCGAGCAATTGCTTCATGCCGTTCCGATATTCGTAGCCGTTCTCGTCTGGTTAACGCGCATCCTCTTCATTGGCGCCATCACGATGGCCGGCGAACATCTGCTTTCCTTCACATCGTCGGGAACGAATCGGCGCCGGGACCTGCCGACGGGACGACCCCTCCGTGAGTACGGCAGTGGCCGCCCGCAACCGGCCATGGTAACCACGCCCCACGTGACCGACGAGGTGCCCGCCTTCCTCAGCGGCCGCCAGCCGCGTCGCAACGGCGATGGCCGCCCACAGCCGAGCGCACGACCCAACGGCGCTGGACGGCCGGGTCTCCATAAAGTCGAGGAGGAAGACGAGTCCGGGCGTGAAGCCCAGGAAGAAAACGCCAGCGAACGGCGCGCCTCGCGCGCGTCGAATAGTAAGAACCGGCCCAACGGCCGCGTTCGCCAGCGTCCGCCCATGCCCGGCTACCGTCCTGCTTCCCTCAACGCCGGCTCACGCAAAAAAAGGTAAACGGCTCACACCATGACAACCTATCGTGACAAGCCTTATCCGCAGATCTGGACCATTGAGACACCCCTGGTAGAGAGTGTGCACCGTGGGGGCGGTGGCGCCGTCGCCACGGCGCAGCGCCGGATGTTGCTCATCCTCGTCGCCGTCGCCATAATCACGGGCCTTCTCTTCAGCAACCTGCGGCCCCAGAAACTGGCCGCCTCAAATAGTGGTGTAGAAGATGCAGAGGCTGCCCCTGGCGAGCCCGAGCCGGTGGCCCAGGGGGCAGCGCCTATCCAGGTGAGGGCAGCCGCTGGCTCTCTTTCCCCCGTCTTTACACGGGAAGTCGAGCATTGGGCGCCCAAGATCGTCGAATGGGCCGACGCCTATGGCCTCGATCCGAACCTTGTGGCCATCATTATGCAGATTGAGTCATGTGGCGATCCTCAGGCTGTGTCCCATGCCGGCGCTCAGGGACTTTTCCAGGTGATGCCCTTCCACTTCGCGGCTGGGGAAAATGCCCTGGATCCCGAAACGAACGCTCGCCGGGGCCTGAACTACTTCGTCGAACGGCTCAGCCAGACGGAAGGCGACGTCGGCCGTGCTTTCGCCGGCTACAACGGCGGTCACCGCGCGGCTGCCAGCAGTTGGGACGCCTGGCCTTCAGAAACCCAGCGCTACTACAAGTGGAGTACGGGCATTTACCAGGACATCGAGGCTGGATTGGAAGAGAGTCCAACTATCGGCGCCTGGTTGCAGGCCGGTGGCGCCAGTCTTTGTCGCCAGGCGGCCGCTCGCCTGGGCCTCCAGTAGTAGCTTACTTTGTGCAACTTGATGAGGGTTGCGGCGCGCCGCAACCCTTTTGCTTTGGTGGCAGGCTCCTCCGAAAGTGGCTATACTTGATCTGTAACACGCCGCAAGAATTCCCACTTGAAGGAGGTTAAAATGCCTATCACGATTACCTGGCATGGACACAATACGTTCACGCTGGATATCAATGGACACAAGGTCGTCGTCGACCCCTTCTTTGCCGGTAACAACCCCGTTGCTACGGTGAGTGCCGACGACGTAGAGGCCGACTTCATCTTACAGACGCACGGGCACGGCGACCACATTGCCGATACCGTTCCGCTTGCCAAGCGGACCGGCGCCATGGTCATCGGCAACTTTGAGATCTGCAATTGGATTGGCGGTCAGGGACACGAAAAGACCCACGCCCTTAATACGGGCGGCGGTCACGATTTCGCCTTTGGCCACGTGCGCATGACGCGAGCCTTTCACAGCTCTGGTTTGCCCGATGGGAGTTACGGCGGGGACCCTGGCGGCTTTGTCATCACCGCCGATGGCAAGAAGCTTTATTTCGCCGGCGACACTGCTCTGTTCAGTGACATGTCTCTCATTGGCGACCTTGGCCTCGATCTGGCGGTTGTGCCCATCGGTGACAATTTCACGATGGGACCCGATGACGCATTCCGCGCGGTAAGCGATTACCTGAAGCCCAAGGCCGTTATCCCCTGTCACTACAATACCTGGGCCTTGATCGAACAGGATGCGGGGGCCTGGGCGGAACGTGTGCGCGGCGAAACCGGGGCTGAGGTGATTGTCCTCGACGTTGGAGGTAGCCATACGCTCTAAGGCGTCCTTTTTAGAAGTTTCCGCCCTTTAAGACAGGCGTGAAGCGAGAACGGGTGGTTCGCGCTTCACGCTTTTTCTACGTCGAGAGAAATTTTCACAGAACATAGCGTACACTTAGGGCCTGTCATCCGAAAGAGTCGCTCCATGCGAATTTGTTTTCGGGAAATTTGACAGCCACTTTACATTTGTGAGTCAAAGGAGATCAAAATGAAGAAAGAGATCCGATGGTTATTTGTGCTAGCCTTGCTGCTTGGCCTGTCGACCATGGCCTGCGGCCTCCTCGGCGGGAATGAGCCGGAGGAGGCGACGGCCGAGTTAACGGAGACTGAAGCCGAGGAAGAGCCCGAGAGTCCGACGGCTACTGAGGAGGAGGCTGAGCCAACCGAAGAGGCGACGCCGGTGCCGACCAATACGGCCGAGCCGGAGCCGACGGCTACGCCGGCCGAGGCGGCCGCTGAAGAGTCAACGGGCGAACTTCCCGACCTGAGCAACGTCAGGGCCGGCCTGGAAGAGTACAACAGTTATCGCGCCACGGTCAACATGACATTCCAGAGCACCGAGGAAGGCGGCACCAGCGCCGGAGTCGTTGTCGAGTCGGCCATCGTTATGGAGCCTCCGGCCTCGAGCGCCTCGATTTCCCTCAGCGGCGATATGGTTGAGGAAGCCGGTGGTTTCGAGTCAATGACGGTTGCCGAGGTTGGCGACACCTCCTATGCAGTGATTCCCGGCCTCGGTTGTGTCACCGGGGGCGCCGGGGAGATGGGCAGTATGGATCAGTTCACCGATATCTTTTCCACAGACGAGCTCCTGGGGGAGATCAGCGGGGCTGAGTTTGTCGGGGAGGATAACGTGAACGGCGTCGCCGTCGACCATTACACCTTTGACGAAAACGACGTCGAAGATACCGACGGCGAATTGCAGGAGCTGGAGGGTCACGTATACGTGGCTCAGGACGGCAATTATGTGACGCGAATGGTCATCGAGGGAACTGGCGCCATCGACCTGCTCGATCAGGGCGTAGACGAAGAAGGGACCCTGATCCTGGAGTATAACGTGACCGACGTCGGTGCTGATTTCGAGGTTGAACTCCCTGAGGAGTGTGAAAACGTCGGAACTGAGTATCCTACCTTTGAAGGGGCTGGCGATGTGTCGTCTTTCGCCGGTTTCACCAGTTACACGGTCGAGGCCGATCTTGACGAGGTGGTGTCCTTCTATGAGGAAGAGATGGGGGCGCTCGGATACGAGCTTCCGGAAGGCGAACAGATTCTTTCCGAAGAATCGGCGATCCTCACTTTTACCGCCGAGGAAATGGACCCCGTTACCGTCATCATCAACCAGGAAGAGGAAGGGACGGTGTCAGTGACGATCACGACCGAAGCCATCGGCGAATAATACCCGCGTCCGGCTCACCAATTGTGAGGCTCTCAGGCTTGCCAGGTCTGAGAGCCTCTTCTATTGTAGAGGGGAGAGAGCGTGCCGGTTCTTGGTTGAGGAGAGACGTTATCCATGTGGCAGCGGACGGCCGCCTTGTTGTCGGCGCTGTTGTGTCCCCTGATTCTACTGCTTGGACTTCAGGCGCTGCCCCGCCGGGCCGGCGCCGACGACGTGCCCGGCCCTCTTATCATCAGCGAAGTCGCCTGGGGTGGCACAGCGGCCAGTAGCGCCGACGAGTGGGTTGAACTGTACAACGCCGGTGACGGCGCCGTCGATCTCGCCGGCTGGACGCTGGAAGACGGCGATGGCGACGTTTTCGTTTCCCTTTCGGGCATCGTGCAGGCCGGCAGTTTCTTTCTCCTGGAGCGTACCGACAATGACACGGTGAGCGACGTAGCGGCGGATCAGATCTACGCCGGCGCGCTCGAAAACGATGGGGACAGCCTGACGCTGCGTGATGCCGCGGGCGCCGTCGTCGACACGGCCAATGGAGAGGGCGGCCCGTGGCCTGCCGGAAGCGGTTCGCCCGACTACCACAGCATGGAGCGTGTCGATCCCACGGCGCCGGACGCCGACGGAAACTGGGCCGCCAACGACGGCCAGACGCGCAACGGCCATGACGCCAACGGCGATCCTCTCAACGGCACGCCTACCCAGCCGAACAGCCTCTGGCTCGGGCAGCCTGGGACGGAAGACCTTGTCTTGGGCAAGGACGCTCCACCTGCTTCGCCGGCCGGTGACTTCCTCCGCTACCGTCTGTCCCTCAGCAACACCGGCTCGGTAACGGCGACCGGCATTGTTCTCACCGACGTCCTGCCCGCCGGACTGAGCTACGTGGACGACGACGCCGGCCCGCTCCCTGCCCAGCCTGTGAACGGCACCTTCGTCTGGTCGCTGGATGATTTGCCGCCGGCCGCCGCCATCACCTTTCACCTGACCGCCTCCGTTGGAGTGAGCGTCAGCGGGCCGGTGACGAACGTCGCCTGGGTCAGCGCCGCCATTTCGGAGACGGTGGTCGAAAACAACGTCGCGGTTGCTGTCACCGAAATTGGGAGCGGCGGCCCGGCCGTCGTCCTCGTCGACGCCGTCCTCTACGATGGCTACGAGCCGTGGGACGCCGACGAGGCCGTGCGCCTGATCAACGTGGGCGGGAGCGCCGTCGACCTGGATGGGTGGACGCTGGACGATGGGGAAACGGCTGTCACCACGCTCCCGGCCGGGTTGCGCCTGACGCCCGGCGAGGCTCTGTGGATAGCGCGCGAGGCCGTGCCTTTCCGCCGCCAGTTCGGTTTTTGGCCCGCGGCCGAAGTAGAGGGCGAGAGCGAGGGCGTCGTGAACGCCGCCGGCCGCTGGCCCGGCTACGCCAACGACGGCGACGAGGTCATCTTGCGCGGCCCAGACGGCGCCCTCGCCGACGTCCTCGTCTATGAGGGAGGGGAGACGGGGGTGGCCGGTTGGGACGGCCCGGCTGTGCAAGCGTATCGCGTCTCTAACCTCTTCGCCGAGGAGGGGCAGATTCTCTATCGTCGCCGGGAGCAGGCCACCGGTCGCCCTGTTACCGATACGAATCGCGCCGGCGATTGGGCGCAGATGACGGCCGACGTCGTGAACGGGCGCAAGGTCCGCTATCCCGGCTGGCCCGTCGACGATTTCTTCTTCACTGCCCGCGTCACGGAAACGGCCGTCCTCACCGTCGCCGTCGCTCCGGATAACGCTTACGACGCCCTTCTGGATGAAGTTAACCGCGCGCGGCGCTCGATACAGGTCGAAGCGCTGACCTTCGAACACGTTTCGCTGGGTCAGGCCCTGGTTGCTGCGGCCGGGCGCGGCGTCTCGGTGACCGTGCTTCTGGAAGGGGATCCCGTCGGCGGCATCGCCGACGCCGAGAAGTACGTCTGCCAGGAGCTGGAGGCGGCCGGCGGAGCCTGCTGGTTCATGATCCGCGACGACGAGGCTGCCATTCACGACCGCTACCGGTATCTTCACGCTAAGTTCCTCATCCTCGACGGCGAGCGCGTGGCCATTGGTAGTGAAAACGTCAGCCCCCAGAGCCTGCCCGACGATGAGAAGGGAGACGGCACGTGGGGGCGCCGCGGCGTTTTCCTCATCACCGACGCCCCCGGCGTCGTCGGCCGCGTCCAGGCGATCTTCGACGATGACCTGGATGCTGCCGCCCACGTTGACCTCTTCCGCTGGACGGCCGGGCACGCCCAATACGGCGCGCCGTCTCCTAATTTTGAACCGGTCACAACCACAGGCGGCGTCTCCTACACCGTCCATTACTCCCGGCCCGTTTCCTTCAGCGGGCGCTTCGCCTTTGAGTTGTTGCAGGCGCCGGAAAATGCTCTGCGCGACCAGGACGCATTGCTAGGCCTGCTCAATCGCGCCGGCGAAGGGGACGTCATTCTTGTGCAGCAATTGACGGAACGGCCGTACTGGGGACCGTCAAACAGCGATCCGGCGGCCGATCCTAATCCCCGCCTCCAGGCCTACGTGGCGGCAGCCCGCCGGGGGGCGACCGTCCGCCTACTGCTCGACGCCTTCTTCGACGAGGCCGGCAGCCCGGTGAGCAACCGGGCGACCTGTGCGGCCGTCAACGCTATCGCCGCTCAGGAACGTCTGCGCCTGGCCTGCGCTCTGGCCAACCCAACCGGTTTGGGCCTTCACAACAAGATGGTCCTGGTCTGGCTGGATGAGCAAGGCTGGGTCCACGTCGGCAGCCTCAACGGGCTGGAGCAAGCCCACAAAGGCAACCGCGAGGTCGCCTTGCAGGTGCAGTCGGACGGCGCTTACGCTTATCTGGCCCGCGTCTTTGAGCGCGATTGGCCTCACCGCAAATACCTGTCGACGGTCATGCGCGATTATAGCGGCCCGGCCGACCACCTCTTGATTGCCGAAGTGCTTTACGATCCGGCCGGCAGCGACGATAAGGAGTTCGTCGAACTGGTTAATCCCACCGGGGATGCCGTCAATATCGGCGGCTGGAGTCTGGGTGACGCCATGGCCGTCGACGACTTCGAAGACGTGGGCCGCTTCCCGCCCGGGACGGTGCTGCCGCCGGGCGAGACGCTGGTCGTCGCCGTCGCCGCTGCCCCCTTTGCCGAGGCCTTCGGCGTTACGCCGGATTTCGAGATTCTGGAAAGCGACCTGCAGGTGCCCAACCTGATTGACGACGCCGACTGGGGCGATCCGGCCGCCCACTTCCAGCTGGGAAACGAGGGGGACGAGGTTCTCTTGCGCGACGCGGCCGGCCGCGTCGTCGACGCCGTCTCCTACGGCAACGGCCACGTTCCCGGCGTCGTTCCCTGCCCGCTGGCGCCGGCCGCCGGCTACGTGCTCGAGCGCCATCCCTACTGGCTCGACAACGACGATTGCTCGACCGATTTTCGCGCCTGGCCGTTCCCCAGCCCGGGCTGGCTACCCTGATCGCGGGCGGCCGCGCCTTCCCTCCAACTTCGCTAAATTAGGGGCGCCGGGCTATAATCGGCTGCACCCGGCCGTCAAGGCTTGCTATTGAAATGACGCGGAGAAAGATATGATCCACCCTGTTCAAAAGACGACGTTGGATAACGGACTGACCATCGTCTCGCGCGAAATGCACCACGCGCCCGTTATCAGTTTCTGGATCTGGTATGCCGTCGGGAGTCGCAACGAGAAACCGGGCCGTACCGGTGCCTCCCACTGGGTTGAGCATATGATGTTCAAAGGCTCGCCCGAGTTTCCGCCCGGAACCCTTGACCGGGCCGTTTCCCGGGTGGGCGGCCGGTTTAACGCCTTTACCTGGATTGACTTTACTGCCTACTTCGAGACGGTGCCTTCGCAGCACGTCGACCTCGCGATGCGCATCGAGTCTGATCGCATGGTGAATGCCTTGATGGACGAAGCGGCCGTCGCCTCGGAGCGCACAGTCATCCTTTCCGAGCGCCATATGTATGAGAATCGCCCCACCTTCCTTCTGAGCGAGGAAGTCCAGGCCGCTGCCTTTCGCGTGCACCCTTACCATCACGAGGTGATCGGCGACGAAGTCGATCTGGAGACGATGACGCAGGATGATCTGCGCGACCATTATCGCCGTTATTACGCGCCGCAGAACGCCGTCGCCGTCGTCGTCGGAGATTTCGAGACGGAGGCGATGTGGGAGCGTATCGGCCGTTATTTCGCCGAGCTTCCGCCGGGCGAACCGGCGCCCCCCGTCGCCCGCCAGGAGCCGCCCCAGCGCGGGGAGCGCCGCGTGACGATCAGCGGTCCGGGCGACGCGGCTTATCTGGTTCACGCCTACCGGGCCCCGGCCGCTACGCATCCCGACTTCTACCCCCTCGTCCTCCTCAACGCGGCCTTTGCTGGCGGCAGCAGTCTTGGCTTCTTTGCCGGCGCCGGCTCCAACAAAAGTTCGCGCCTCTACAAGGCCCTCGTCGGCCGAGGGCTGGCGGCTCGGGTCAGCGGCAGCATGACGCCCACCATCGACCCCTACCTCTACCGTATCAGCGCCATCGCCCGTCCCGGCCGCTCGCTGGACGAAATCGAAGAAGCGCTGGATGCAGAACTGGCCAGCCTGGCCGAGCAGCCCATCACCCAGGCAGAGCTAGACAAAGCGATCAAGCGGGCCCGAGCGCAGTTCGTTATGGCCGGGGAAAGCGTGACCGGTCAGGCGCAGATGATCGGCATGTCGGAGATGGTGGCCGACGATTTCCGGTGGTTTGAGGAGACGCTGGATCAACTGGGCGCGGTGAGCCTGGACGACGTCGAGCGCGTGCGCCGGCACTATCTGCGCCCGGAGAATCGGACTGTCGGCTGGTATGTACCGGCCGCCAACGGGCAGTAGGGGAGCGTTACGACGTCATGGCCCTGTACCGTTTCGCTCTCCTGGTTGCCGTTTGCATATTCCTCGCCGGCGCCTGCCAGCCCGGCGACCGGTCGGCCGGTGCCGGAGAAGCGGCCGTTACACCCACAAGTCATGATGCAACCCCGACTGTACCGCTCGACGCGAATGGGGAGACGGCCGTCCCGCCCACGCCCCGGCCAGAAGATAGTACGGCCGAGTCGGAGGCAACGGACGCAGAAACAACGGACGCAGAAACAACGGACGCAGGAGCAGCGGACGCAGAAGCAGCGGACGCAGAAGCAGCGGACGCAGAAGCAGCGGACGCTGCCGTCCTCTTCGTCCACGCTACAGAGGATGCCGATGGCTCGTGGACCTTCCGCGTCACCGTCTCCCACCCCGATACCGGCTGGGACGATTACGCCGACGGTTGGGACGTCGTGACGCCGGACGGAACAGTGCTTAAGCCCAATCCCGACGACGTTTTTACCCGCGTCCTCCTGCACCCTCACGAGAACGAGCAGCCCTTTACCCGCAGCCAGCGGGACATCGTCATCCCGGAGGGGGTGAACGTCGTCACCGTTCGCGCCCACGACTCGGTAGACGGATTCGGCGGCCGCGAGGTTCAGGTTGACCTGGAGGCCGACGCTGGCCCTGACTTTGAAGTAGAGCGCCAGCCTTAAAGTGATGACAACCGACGAACGGCAGTTAATCGAAGAGCTAGAAACGCTCAACGCCATCACGGCGGCCCTTAATGAGGCCGTCGACGTCACTGGCGCGCTGAATCAGGCGTTGGCGCGCCTGATCGACGTGACCGGCCTCAAGACGGGCTGGATCTTCGTACGCGATACCGACGCTAAGGGAAAGTGGTGGGGGCCGGGCTTTCGCCTGGTGGCGCACCATAATCTGCCGCCGGCCATGGCGCTGGAGAATCCCAAGGCCTGGAAGAAGGGGTGTGATTGCCAGACGATGTGCCGAAATGGACAACTTGACGAGGCTTATAACGAGGTGCGCTGCAGTCGTCTCGCCTCGGTGGAGGGCGATCGCGCCGGGTTGCGCGTACACGCTTCCACGCCTCTCCGCTCCGGAGAGCGGGTGTTGGGCATCCTCAACGTGGCGGCCGCCGACTGGGACGCTTTCAGCCAGCGAAACCTGGCCCTGTTGACCAACGTCGGCGGCCACATCGGCGTTGCCCTGGAGCGAGCCCGTCTCTACGAATTGCTCCAGGAACAGCGTATACACGAGCAGGCCGCCTTGCTCGATTTCAGCAATCAGTTGCTGGCCCGGCATAATCTGGAAGAGTTGATGGATTACCTGGTGCACGAGGTACGCCGCCTCTTACAGGTGGATGCCTGCGCCCTCCTGCTGCCGGACGACAGCGATCCGGATTTTCTCTGTTTCACGGCCGCCACCGGCTGGCGCTCCGATCCGGTGGCCGTCGGCCGGCGTGTGCCGGCCGACGATCGCAGCGGCTCCGGCCGCGTGATGCGTACCCAGGAGCCCATCGTCGTCGAGGATGTCGAAGAGCAAGAGCAATCCCCATGGAGCGCCGAATGGTTATCGGCCGAAGGGTTTAAGAGTGCGGCCATCGTACCCCTCATCGCCGACGGCCGCTCCATCGGCGCCCTCGTCGTCGACACCCGCCGGCCGCGCCACATGGACGAAGAAGCGGTGCGTTTCCTCCAGGTGATGGCTAATCAGGCGGCCCTGGCCCTGGAAAAGGCGCGCCTGCACCAGGAAGAGATTCAGCGCAACCGGTTGGAAGAAGAGTTGTCGGTGGCTCGCCAGATCCAGTTGAGCATGTTGCCGCCCGCGTGCCCCGTCGTTGACGGGTGGCAATTTGCCGCCTATTATCGCGCTGCGCGGCAGGTAGGCGGTGACTTTTACGACTTCTTCGACGTGCCGGTCGCCGAAGGCGATCCCCGGGAGCTGGCCCTCGTCATTGCCGATGTGGCGGACAAGGGGGTGCCGGCTGCCCTTTTTATGGCCCTCAGCCGCACTACCATTCGCAACGTGGCTATTAGCGACCGGACGCCGGCGGCCGCCCTGGTTCGGGCCAACGAATTTATCCTGAATGACAGCCAGACCGACCTCTTCCTCAGCGCCTTTTATGCGCTCCTGACGGCCGGTAGCAACCGCATCACCTACTGTAACGCCGGCCACAATCCCCCTCTCTGGTATCGGCCCGAGTACGGAGCGTGCCGGCCTCTCTCCGCCGATGGCATTGTCCTCGGCGTGCTCGAGGACGTTTCCTTGCAAGACGCGACCATCGAGGTAGCGCCCGGCGATTTCGTCGTTTTCTACACCGACGGCGTGACCGAAGCCATGAATGA
>JAWVYQ010000033.1:0-25995 GCA_033722615.1 Promineifilaceae bacterium (SeqCode) | reverse complement strand
TTGGGACCTCGTGAAAACGAACGAATTTGGTATCCCCAACATCAGCGCAACGGAACGGCGCAAACGGCTGAGGTTCGGCCTGATTACGTTCCTGCTTGCTCTGGTCGTGTTGGCCGCGCTTATCGTCTTAAACGTTTCTCCCTGGTGGCGGCTCGCCCTTTTCCCCCTCTTTGCGGGAGCAGCCCTGGGCTATTTTCAGTCGCGCGATAAAACGTGAGTGCGTCTGGCGGCGCGAGGGTCGCGCCACGTAGGCGAGGAAGTCGAAAAGATCGACGAGCAGGAAGAACTGGATCAGGTGCGAAGGCAGGCGCGCAAGGTCCAGATCAAATCGGCGATAGCTGGTTTGGTGATGACCCTACTCACCCTGCCGTTGCCCTGAGCAGCACAGCCATCTCACCCTTTTACAACCGGAAACGCCTCTTTCAACGTCTCCATGTCGGCGTCGCCGATGGGCTTTAGCGGACCGACGGCCGCGCTGTCCAGCAGCGACCGGGCGCTGAACTCCAATACCTCCAGGCGGTCGAACGCCTTCACCAGCGACCGGCCGCTGGTCAGCGCCCCGCCGTTTTCCAGCAACAAGACCGGCGTCTCCGCCGAAACCCGGCCGGCGACGTCGTCCACCGCCTCAAACTGGTCGGCGTAAGGCACCAGCGGCACCTCGCGCAGCATAACGTAGCTCTCAGGGATGGTGCGCGAATCGAAGGCGGCGCCGGCGAGGCTGTAGGCCGTCGCCTCCGGCGGGCGAGCCGTGATCACCGCGTTGACCTGCGGCTGTCTGTGGTAGACGGCCGCGTGCAGGGCCGTCTCGCGGCCGGGCACCTTCCCCCGCTCGTGCCGGTCGCGGCCGACAAGCACGACGTCTCCGACGGCCAGGCTCCACCGGTCTCCCCCCTCCGGCGTAATCAGAAAGCCCTCCTCATCCACGCGCACGGAGATCGCCCCATCCGCGCTGGCCATCAGCCCCCGCTCGCAGGCCCGGCGCGCCATCGCCGCCACCTGCTGGCGCAAACCCTCCTCGCCCTCGTCCGCCGGCTCCGGACCTGCCGCTTGAAAACCGGCGTCACGGGGCGCAGTCGCTTCAAAAAGGGCGCGGTCGCCTTCGTCAAGGCGGTGGACGCTGCCCAACGTCTGCGCTCGCAGCGACGCCCGCGCGCAAAACTCCCACGCCTCCAGCCGCTGGAACGCTCTCAATAAATCCGGCCCGGCCGCCACCGCCCCGTGATTCTCCAGGAGCACGACGTCATATCCCTCGGCAAACGTCGCCGCGATAGTCTCACCCAGACGTTCGCTGCCCGTCAGGGCGTACGGGGCGTAGCCCACCGGCCCGCAGAGGCGATAGACTTGCGGCAGCACGTCGGTGTGCGGAATGCGACGCACGATGCTGAAAGCCACGAGGGCCGGCGCGTGAGCGTGCGCAATCCCGCCCAGATCGGGGCGACGCTCGTAAATGCCCCGGTGAAAAGGCAGCTCTGAGGAAGGTGAGTGCTGCCCTTCCACAGTGCCGTCCGCACGCACACAAACCACGTCGGCCGGCTGCATCCTTCCCTTATCCGTCCCGGCCGGCGTGATCCAGATGCTGCCATCCTCGTCCTTCAGCGACAGGTTGCCCCCGGACAGCGTCGTCATACCGCTGTCGTAGATCCGTTTCATAATGTCCGCCACTTGGTCGCGGGGAGAAGTCATGCTTTCATCCTCAGGTCGTAATGAACCATACTTTCCGGGAAACGACGTGCGCGTAGTATAGAGTTCTTGTCCTTCCCTTACAATTGCTTACACAACGATTACAGAACGCCGGCCGCCCGTTCTTCCTTGCTATACTGGAAGCATGAACGCCCGTCGCTCTATCCTGCTGCTCCCTTTGCTTCTCCTCGCCGCGTTGCCGGTCGCCTGCAGTCGGGAATCGGGCGAAGCGCGGCAGTTGAGCACACCCGCCGCCACGGCAGAAGCCGGGGAACCACCCACACCGGGCCCCACCCTGCCGGCCGGAGAACGGGTACCCGACGACGTTGCCGCCCGCTACATGGACGACCTCGCCGGTTCGGACCGGCAATTGGCCGAGGAGGCGCTGGCCGCCATTCGCGAAACCGGCGACACGCGCTTCGTGGCCGTTCTCATCGAATTGGTGCGCGCCCGGCAAATCGGCATCCTTTCCGGCCCTAACAGCGAATACGTCGCGACGCTGGAAGCGCTGAGCGGCCGGGACCTTGGCCAGAACTGGGCGGCGTGGGTGGAGTGGTACGGAAAGACGGAACTGGAACCCCCGCCCGGCTTCACCGGCTGGAAAGGGCGGCTGCTGGCGCGCATCGATCCCGAATTCGCCGACTTCCTCAAGGACGACCACCCGTCTCGCATCCGGCCGGAGGAGATTCTGTGGGGCGGCGTGGCGGTGGACGGCATTCCGCCCCTGGAAAACCCGCCGCTGATCGCCGGTGAGGAGGCCGATTACCTCACGCCGGAAGAGCCCGTCTTCGGCCTGGAGATCAACGGAGACGCCCGCGCCTATCCCCTGCGCATCGTCGACAACCACGAAATGGCCAACGACGTCGTGGGCGGCGTGCCCATCTCCCTCGCCTACTGCACCCTTTGCGGCGCCGCCATCGCCTATGACGGCCGGGCGCCCAACGGCGAGACGTACACCTTCGGCACCTCCGGCTTTCTCTATCGCAGCAACAAATTGATGTACGATCGCGCCACGCACACGCTGTGGAACCAGCTCACCGGCCGGCCCGTCCTGGGCCCCCTGGCGGCCGACGAGGATCTGCGGCTCAACGTATTGCCCGTCGTCCTCAGCGCCTGGGAAGATTGGCTGGCCCAGCACCCCGACACCCTGGTCCTGGATCGGGATACCGGCATTTATCCTCCCGATTTCTACGTGCCCGGCGTGCTCTACGGCAGTTACTTCTCTTCCGAGGAGACGATGTTCCCCGTCTGGCAACGTTCTGACCGCCTGGAGGGGAAGGAGTTCGTCTACACCCTTTTCCTCGACGGCGTGCCCAAAGCGTACGACGTGAAGGCGCTGGCGGCCGAGGAAGTCGTCAACGATACGGTGGGGGAGACGGCCGTCGTCCTCGTCGCCACCCAGGGCACGGTTGAGGTCGACGGCCGCGACCGGCGCGTTGGCGCCGTTTCCTACACCAACGGCGGCGAAGTGCGAGCCTATGACCGCGGAGACCAACAATTTACGCCCGGCCCCGATCCCTACACCGTTCTCGACGCCGACGGCGGCCGGTGGCAGGTCACCGAAGCCGGGCTAGAGGGACCTGACGGACAGTTCGCCCCCCGCCTCAGCGGCCACCTGGCTTACTGGTTCGGCTGGTACGCCTTCTTCCCCGACACCCTCCTCTACCCCGACGAATGAACCATAGAGCGAGGTGACCGGCATTTTCGAAAATGCCGGTCACCTGAGGATGAGCATCACTCATGGGCGCACCCTAGCGGCGACCGGCCGTCATCACGAAATCGATGCGGGCAGTAAACGTCGCCTGCTTTCCGTCTTGCTCGGCGGCCGCGATGGCGGACCGGATGCGGGAGAGGCCGGCACGGTACGCCTCGTCGCTGAGCAAGGCCAGCTCCGACGTGCCCTCCTTCTGCAGAAACGGGTCGTCCAATATCTCCCGCCCGCGCCGCTGTAAGTCGACGCGGGCCACCTCCCGCTGTTCCACGTCGCCGAAACCGGCCTCCCCCAGCCAGCCGCGCAGCGTGGCCAGCGCCGGCATGCGGGCCACGTCCAGGGCGTAGGTGCCGTCGAAGTATTGGTAGATGTACCAGTCGCGGTGGCTGTGCGGGTCGAAGCCGACGATGGCCAACGCCCCGCCCGGCCGCAGAAGCTCCCAGGCGCGCCGGACGAACCGTTCCCTTTCGTCGAAATGGTGCAGCGCGTTGACCACAAAAAGCAGATCGAAGCGCCCCTCCGCTAACGGCAGCCGCTCCGCCCGGCCGCACACCAGTTGCAGCCCTTTGTCCCGTTCCCGGGCGCGGCGCAACATCCCCATCGACGCGTCGATCCCGAACACCGACCCCGGCCGGGAGGCAAGGGAATCCAACCAGCGGCCGGTACCGCACCCTATCTCCAGAATGCGCTGCGCGCCGAGATCGGCCGCCAGCCGTTCCAGGGCGACGGCGACGCCGTCCAACGGATCGACGGCGTAACGCCGGTCGTAGGTAGCGGCGATCTCGTCGTAATTGACGCTGTCCATCGGCTTTTCCTTTGGGAACAGGAACCATCCGGGGAAAGGAAGGCTCCTCAGATGCTAACCGACCGTCAGCCCGTGCGAGGCGCGCCCACGCCGCCAGAACAGGTTGCACCCGCCTCCGGCCCCTGCCCGCGGAAGCGGGCAATGAAGCGATCAATCCGATCGTCCGGCAATTCGTCAACTTGTATCTGCGCTCCCCAGGCCGTGGCCACGACGTCGCTGACCAATCCGGGATAAGGGCTCACCAGAACGAAGCCATCCCCCTCGGCATACGACTCCACCGTGGCGATCTCTTCCGCGGAAAGATCGGGGGTATAGGCCAGCCACACGGCCCCATGTTCCATGGAATGGATCGCCTGCGTGGTCTCCACCGGCTGGTCATAAATGCCGCAGTTCAGCCATTGGGGGTTGTGCGTGCCGCCGGCCGGGGGGAGCCCGGTATCAGGTATCGAGACGTTGACAGCGTGCCCGCGATCCAGGTTGTCGAACGTCTGCAAGCCGTCAATCTGCTGTTGGGTGGCGCGGTAAATGAAAAAGCCGACCACCAAGACGACCACGACGACGGCACCCCCGATCATCAATCGTCGCTGACGACGCTCCCGCTCCAGTTCTCTTCTCCGTTTTTCCCTCAGGCTTTGGGACATGCGCACAACCTCCGCTCAAAATGAGTCTGCTCTACGGTATATGAGTATATTCGATGACGTTCTTCGGACGGATTTAAATCGACCGTATAGTATAGTCGACCTCGTCTGGGGAAGCACGCAACGTTAATGTGACTCTCCAAATCCGCCGAGCAGAACGCCACCGGAGGCAGAGCGTTCGGCCCGTCGTTTGTGCCGATAGCATGTGACATTCGTCGTCGCCCAATCGTGACAGCTGTCACGCGAAGTGGATATTAGGAGTCACACGCCTGTGCTATACTTGGACAGTTGTGCTTTCAGTTCCTTTCACGCAATACGGTGAGTACCATGAGCGGCAATTCGCAAAACCCTGTGCTCCAAGTAGAAAACATCTCCAAGACGTATGCGACCGTGCGCGCAGTAGACGACGTCTCGTTCGACCTTTACCCTGGCGAGATTTTCGGTCTGTTAGGGCCGAACGGCGCCGGAAAGACCACCAGCATCCGTATGATTCTGGATATCATTAAGCCCGACGCCGGCCGGATCGCCGTCCTCGGCGGCCCCATGACCGAGGAAAAGAAGGAGCGGATCGGTTATCTGCCAGAAGAGCGCGGACTGTACGAGGACATGACGCTGGAAGCAGCCCTGACTTTTATGGGGCAGTTAAAAGGGCTCAGCCGGCCCGACGCCCAGCAACGGGTGGAAGCCAATCTGAAAGAAGTGGAGTTATGGGAGGCGCACGAACGCAAGATTGAAGCGCTGAGCCGTGGTATGCGGCAAAAGGCCCAGTTCGTCGCCGCCACCATGCACGATCCAGACCTGATCATCATCGACGAACCGTTTAGCGGTCTGGATCCCGTGAACACTCGCCTGATCAAGGAGCTTATCTATCGCATGGCCGAACGGGGGGCGGGCATCATCATGAGCACTCACCAGATGCACCAGGTCGAGGAAATGTGTGAGCGGATCCTTTTGATCAATCATGGCGAGCGCGTTCTCTACGGGCCGGTCGACGACATTCGCCGCCGCTTCTCGTCCAACGTGGTGGAAGTGGGCCTCCGCGGCGACCTGACAGCCGTCCCGGGCGCCCAACAGATTACGCCTCAGGAAAACGGCAGCTACCGGCTGTTGCTCAACGACGGTGTGCCTCCAGAAGAGGTGTTGCAGACGCTGGTGCAAAATCCGGACGTCGTCGTACAGCGCTTCGAGCAGGTGGAAACCTCGCTGGATGAAGTGTTCATTCGCGTCGTCGGCCGTTCCGTCGAGGAGGAAGGAGAGGACGTCCAGAGGGGGAGTGACGGCCGATGAAGAAGTTGTGGCTCATCGCGACCACGACCTACCGCGAGCGAATTCGCTCAGGCATGTTCCTGATTCTGACCTTTGGTATCCCGTTGCTGATGATTATCGCCGGCGCGGTTGGTTTTTTTGTGGCAAGCCGCGACGAGGGGGAAGTGCCTACGGCCATTGGCTACGTCGACCAGACGGGTGAATTCACGGCGGTCGAGCAAGTAACGCTTGACGAAGAAGTGATCGACCTGAACGCGACCCTGCCCTTCACACGGTACCCGACGCTTGAAGCCGCGGAGGCAGCGTATCTGGATGGGGAAATCGACGGCTATCTGTTGATTCCCGAAGGGTACGCGACTGGCGAAGCGGTGGCCTATTTCAGCGATGAGGATCCCGGCACAGTCGTCGAGGAAGGGCTGCAAATGTTCATGCGACGCAGCCTGCTCGCGGGAGAACCGGAGTGGGTCTTTGCTCGCCTGGACGACCTGACGACCTATACGTATGTGAGCCAGACAACCGGTGAGGCGATCGCCGAGGGACCCGGTCTGGTCATCCGCCTGGCGACGCCGGCCTTTCTGGCCATGGTCTTCGTTTTGGCCGTGCTTTTTGGCACCAGCCAGATGGGGGCCGCCATCATCCGGGAGAAGGACAGCCGGGCCATGGAAATGGTCGTGACTTCTCTCCGGCCGTTGGAACTGGTGGCCGGCAAGGTGCTGGGCATGACGTTGCTCAGCCTGACGCAGTTCGGCATCTGGACGGTGGCCGGCATCGTGGCCCTGACTCTGGCATTTGCCAACCAGATCGATCTGCAAGGGCTGGTGATTCCCTGGGGCGCCCTCCTGTGGGGTGCGCTGCTGATTATTCCCGGTTATTTCCTCTACGCTCTGCTGGCGGCCGGGCTGGGAATCATCGCCGGCGACTCGCAGCAGGCGCAGCAGCTTGCGGGAATCATGAGCCTGTTGGGGTTGGCGCCCATCTACATTCTTGGCCCCATCCTCAGCGAACCGGACGGCCCCCTCGCCGTCGGGTTGACCCTGTTCCCCCTCACGTCTCCTAGCGTGACCCTGGTGCGTACCATCTTTACGGACGTCCCTCTCTGGCAGCTGGCGGCTGCTCTGGCGCTGCTCCTGGTCACCCTGGCCTTCGTCATCTGGCTCGTGACGCGCATCTTCAGGGCGGCGATGCTGAATTACGGTAAGGCGCTCCGGCCCAGGGAAATCTGGCAGGCGCTATCCCAGGCTTGAGAGGTACGAATATCATCATGTGGAGAAAGATACTGCTTGTTGCATGGCGCGAATTCTGGCAACGGGTGCGTACCCGAGGCTTCATTTTATCTGCACTTTTTACACCCGTCCTCCTTATCGTCGTCTGGGCGACGGGTAGCTTTGAGGGCGGCCCTGACGAAACGGAGAATCCGCTGGCTCCTCCGGAGGATGAAGCGCCGGCCACCGTCGCCTACGTAGACCAGGCCAACCTGATAGAACGGATGCCTCCGGGCGTCCCGGAATCCCTCTTTCAACCCATGGCCGACTTAGCGGCCGCTGACGGCGCCCTGGCGGAGGGCGAGATCGAGGCTTACTACGTCATTCCGCCTGACTATCGCGAAACAGGCAACGTCCGCCGGATCAGCGCTGAACTCCCGGCCGGGCCCCCGGAGACAGCGTTTTTCGATCTGCTGTTACGCGCCAACCTTGTGCCCGACGCCGCGCCCGAAACGATGGCGCGCGCTCAATCCCCTTTCCAGAGTGCAGAGTTACCCGTTGAACCGGTCCGGGGCGAGGAAGCGGAGGAAACGGGGGATGCGTTCAACATGATGCCTTTCCTGGTCGCGATGCTCGTTATGATCCCTCTCTTCACCAGCGGCAGCTATCTGCTCTACAGCCTGGCGGAGGAGAAGAGCAACCGCATTATGGAGATCCTGCTCGTTTCGCTGCAACCGCGATCGTTGCTGGGAGGGAAGCTGCTGGGATTAGGCGCCCTGACGCTGGTTCAGTACGTCATCTGGATTGGGTTAGGCGGCGGCGCGCTGCTAATACTTGGCCAGGATCTGAGCGCGATCACTAACACAATCAACCTGGCGCCGTTAGAGCTCGTTCTCGTCCTCGTTTACGCCCTGGGCGGTTACGGGCTGTATGCTACGCTGATGGCAGGCCTGGGCGCGCTCTCCCCCAACATGGAGGCCACGCGGAGCTGGGTATTTGTCATCACCCTGCCGATGCTCATCCCCATCTATCTGTGGATGGTGCTGGTGAACGCTCCCAACGGGCCCCTGGCGGTGGCCCTCAGCCTCATTCCGTTCTCGGCGCCCATCGCCATGCTCATGCGCATGACGACCACGGCGGTTCCGACCTGGCAAGTGATCGCCAGCGTGCTGCTCTTGGCCGCCACGGCCGTTTTCATGGTCTGGCTGATGTCTCGCCTCTTCCGCGTCCAGACGCTGTTGAGCGGCGAGGCCTTTTCGCTCGGCCGCTTCTGGCGCGTTCTCCGGGAAGCATAAATCGTCGCCGGGCGGCCTTCCCCGCCTGGCTTTCTCACCCAGGGACGGCAACGCCTCACTCCGCCGCTTCCGAAGCGCCCTCCCCGGCGGTAATAGAACGGGCGATCTCCTCCGCCTCGCGGCGTAAAATGGCGGCCGTTTCCTCGTCCCCCTCCTGCTCTGCCAGGGCCGCGCGGGCCTGGAGATAGGGAATACGGTAGCGGGCATTGTCACCCACGGCGCGCCGGAAGCGACTCAGCGCCTCCTGTGCCTGAGCGCCCTCCCCCGCCCGTGCCAGGGCCTCCACGACGTGGTGGTAAAAGAAGCCGGTATCCGACCAGGCCCATAGCCAGGTCAGATCTTCGACTTCCAACGATTGGCGAGCGTAAGCGTGCGCTCTCTCCCAGTCGCCGGCCAGGGCACAATCAGCGCAGAGGTGGACGGCGATGATAGCCGGCACCAGCGCAAAAGGTAACTCGGCAAAGCGCTCCTGAGCGGCCTCGTGATCGGCCAGCGCATCGCCCGGCGCGCCGAGAGCGCGATGCACGATACCCCGCACGCTCAGAGCGTTGGCCAGCAAGGTGTCGTGGCCGTGGCGCCGGGCCACCGAGACTCCTTCCTCGGCAACGGCCAGCGCCTCCTGCAAACGGCCGACTTCCACCAGGGCGAAGGCGAGGTTAAAGGCCACGTTCACCTGCCCCCAGCTATTCTCAATCTCGCGCACGATGGCTTGCGCCTCTCGACCGTTCTCCAGGCCCTTAAAGGGGCGACCGCTATGAATCTGAGCGTGGGCCACCATCGTCAGACTATCGGCTTCCAGGGCACGGTTGCCCACGCGGGCAAAGAGAGCGCGCGCTTCGGCCGCATCTGCTTCGATCTGGGGAAGCGCCGAAGGGATTCCAAAGCGCGCATAGGCCAGGTAATTGAGGCTGCGAGCCACCAGTTCATCTTTCCCCGTCTCCCGGGCCAGTTCGAGGGCACGCTCGGCGTGGGCCACAGCCGCCTCCCGCTCAAGGCTCATGTAGAGAACGCGAGAGTGGGTAAAGGCAATTTCAACCAATCCGGCCGTATCCTCCTCGGCAGTGGCAATCGCCCGTGACTGTTGCAGATAGTCGATGGCTTGTTGCGGTTGCCAGTCACCGTGGATGGTCACACCCGCCAACCGATTAAGGGCAGCAATTTCCATCTGCGGCCGTTCTTCGCTGCGGGCGTAGTCCAGCAACACATGGTATATCGCGCCGGCCTCGGGCCAGCGATTCTCCAGTTCATAAGCCCGGCCTAACCGCTCAAAAAGGCGCTGCCGCTGCTCCGGCGCATCCTGCACCGCCGGCTCTTCCTGTATTAGACGCTGCGCCCGCTCGTAAAAGTCGATGGCATCCCGAACGGCAAAGAGTTCCATGGCCTCGTCCCCGGCCGCCAAGTGGTAAACAAACGCCTCCGGCGCCCGGCCGGCTTGCAGCGCGTGGTGGGCCAGCCGCGCCGGGGGAGCGCCCTCCTCCTCCAAACGGGAGAAAGCGCGCTCGTGGAAAAGCTGGCGCCGGGCGTCGCCGGCCTCCGTATAAACAACGTCCCGGATCTTGTCATGACTGAAGGAGTAAGTCGTTGTTCGCGCCGGCCGCTGCCTCTCCTCCAGCAACCGGGCGCCGGTCAGTTCGTCCATCGCAGCCAGGCCGGCCGCCTCGTCCTGGCCGGCCACCCGGCACAATCGGCGAAATGGCGCTTCCTGTCCGAGCACGGCCGCCGCCGCCAGTAGATTGAAGGCGCCGGTCGTGAGGCGCGCGAGGCGATGACGGATCAGCTCGCGCACGCCGGGGGGGATCAGGGATTGGTCGCCATTACCCCGCTCGCGAATGGCCGACACGTCCAGCCGCCACCGATCCCGTTCGTCCTGAACCGGCCGGACCACTCCCTCCTCGAGCAGCGCTTCCAGCGTCTCCGCGATGTAAAAAGGTTGTCCGCCCGTTTCCCGGTAGAGCCACTCGCCGAAGGCTTCCGCACCGTCCGAGAGCGTCAGCTTCTCCGCCAGTTCGCGGGTTACGTCAGGGGAAAGCGCACCCAATTGTACGCGACAATTCGGCACGCCCCGTCGTAGTTTGTGTAGCCAGTCGCGCAACACCGCTGCCTCGCTGCCGACGTGCCCGAGAACGCCACTGCGCACCGCCAGGAGAAGCAACAAACGGTCCTCCTCTTCCGACCAACGCCGCGAAGCGTAAAGGAGCAGGTCTAGAGAGGCAGCGTCCGCCCACTGCACGTCGTCGATGAGGAGAACGAGCGGCCGCCGCGCTGCCAGTTCTACGCCAAGCCGGGCGACAGCCTCAAAAAGGCGCGTCGACGCCGTCGCCTCCTCCCCGGCCGGCTCCGGCAGATCGGGCCAACGATCGCGCAGTTCGGGCAGGAGACGGCTCAACTCGGCCAGCCATGCCGGAGAGAGATCGGGCCGCGGAGCTTCCCCGGCGAAAAGGGGGCGGATGGCGTCGACGACGGGCTGGTAGGGCAACCGGCCGCCCGTCTCGTAGGCGCGCCCTTTCAGGATCTGTGCGCCCTGGGCCCGAGCCCAATCCAGAAAAGCGCGGGTCAGACGCGACTTGCCGATGCCCGCCTCCCCCTCCACTGTCACAATCTGATGTTGCCCGGCCTCGACCCGGCGGAGGGCGCCGGCCAGCGCCCGATGCTCCTCGGCCCGGCCCATCAGCGGCAATTCGGACAAGACGCGCCGGGCGGGGTCGGTCTGCCGGCCATCGTCAACCACTTCCAGCCTCGATTCCCGTATGCGCTCGGCCAGCGCGACCGTCTCCGGTGACGGTTCCACGCCTAACTCCTCGGCCAGCACCTTGCGGCCCAGAGCAAACGTTTGCAGAGCGCCGCCACGATCTCCTTGCTGAAACTGAGCGCGCATCAGCCGACGATAGGCTCGTTCCTCCAGCGAGTTGAGGGCCAGCCATTCTCGCAGCACCCGAGCCGCTGCCACCGGATCGCCACTATCCAGTCGCTGCTGCGAGAGGCGGTCGAAAAGAGCGTTCAGTCGCAAGTGCCATGCTTCTCGCTGGAGCGTGACCCAGTCGTCGAATTCGACGGCGTCGGGGAGGGAAAACCCTTCCAGGAATTCGCCGCGACACAGATCCACGGCCCTCTGGAGCACGTCCTCGTCGCCGTCGCCGGCCGCCGCCTCCACGATCTCCAGATCCAGATCGTAATCGGACTCGGCGTTGAAGCCCAGGGCCCGGCGTTCGACGATCAGGTGTCCGGGTTTACCCTCACCTTCGTGGGACAACGCCTTGCGCAGATACATGAGAGTGCTGCGCAGGTTGGCCCGGCCGGCCGAACGGTCGCTCTCCGGCCAGAAGAGGGCCGTCAGCCTGTCACGCGAATGCATTCCCCCTTCGACGACGAGATAGATTAGCAATGCCAGCGTTTTGCGCGTCCGGAAGGTGAGCGACTGCTCCCCATGGTGCACCTCCGGATGGCCGAGAAACGCCAGATGGAGACGAGACATATTTACGCCCTTGTTTACGCTATTACCACGGTCGGCGGCTATCCTTTCAGTAGATGAATTATAAGTTGAGACAGCCCTTATTGAAAGGTTGGGATCGAAAGATGGACAACGTCATCCTGGCTGCCCCCCTCCTGCCAGACAAAGCAGAAGCGTGGCGCCGTTTCTGCCAGGAAATGATGGGGAGGCGCCGGCAGCAGCATGAAAGGTCGCGCCGGAGATTGAATATTATCCGAGAAACTGCCTGGCTGGTCCCCACCCCCCACGGACAAATAGCCGTTATCGCCATCACTGCTCCCGACCCGGCGGAGACGCTCGAAAAACTGGCGACATCTCAGCAGCCGTTCGATTGCTGGTTCCGGCGCAACGTCCTCGAGATTCACGGCCTGGACCTATCCCATTCAGCGGACGGCCGGCCCGACAAACCGATCTTTCAGTGGAGTTGTCCCGAACAGCAGTAAGGAGGTAGAAAACAATGACAAGCCAAGCAACTATTACTCGCGAAAGGTCGCAGGAAGGAGTCGGCTGGAAGCGCCGGATCGGCTTCTACGTGGCCGGGGGCCTGTTTCTGCTCGTCAGCCTGGCCTTCTTTGGCCTGATGGCCGGAATCCTGGCCCATCTCTTCACCGGCTGGTTCTCGGCTGCGGAACTGGGCGTTCACCAGTTGCACGAAACATTGGGCTCGGCCTTGTTCTGGTCCCTCATCGCCGGTATGGCATTCACCGTGGTGCGGCCGGCGCAGATGATCAGCGCCCTGCGCCAAACCCTGTTTATGCTGGCCGCGTTCCTCCTCCTCTTGCTGGCCAGCTTTAGCGAATCCCTGATGGGGCCGCTGGTGATGATGTCCATCCTGTTTGTGTTAACGGCGGTTACGGCCGTCCTCCACCCGACCCGGCACGCGCTCTTGCGTGTGCGCGAAGGCTTCAACCCGGGACTGTTGGCGCTCACCATCATCGCCGCCATCCCTCTGCTGCCCTACGCGCTGAACCAGTTGCAGATTCAGATTGGAGCAAGCCCGGGCGATCCCCACGCCGAAGTGGGCCACTGGATGATTATGAGCGCCTACGGCGTAGCCATCGTCCTCTACGGATTGTTGGCCAGCCTGCGCTCCTCCGGGTGGCGAGTGCCGGCGTGGAGCGCGGGTATCCTGGCCGTTCTGTTCGGCCTGGCCTCACTTCTGCTGCCGACGCAGGCTTCGGCCGTTGGTCCGACGTGGGGCACCGTGGCCGTCGCGTGGGGTGTGCTCTTCGTCGCCGCGGCCGAGTGGACGGCGGTCGCCCGTCGTTAAACGGTGAAGCGCCGCCGGAGCCGAACACGGAGGAGCTGACGGCCCTGGCGCCGGAGTATGGACTGGAGATGCTTCCCCCGGAGGAAGCGGATGGCGGGGGATAATTACGTCCATCACACGCCACCGCGAAAGGCAAATCTAAAGCGCCTGGCCGGTTCGCGCGAACCGGCCAGGCAGAAGAGAGAGATAAGATGAACAATCACGGGTTTTCACACGTCAATCTGGCCACGCTCGATCTGGACGCCACCCGCGACTTCTACGAAGGCATGTTGGGGTTCGAGGTAGTCGCGGCCGGCATCTACGAAGTGTCCGAGGGCGGCCGCTTCCGCCACGCCTACTTCAACGTCGGCAACGGCCACCTCTTGAGTTTCATCGAACCGCGCGCCATTCCCGGCGTCTCTGAATCGTTCGAAACGGCCATCAACCCGGCGTTGGGCGTGCCCCCCGTCTTCTATCACTTCGCCTTCGAGGCCGGGAGCCCAGAGGAGTTGGACGCGAAACGGGAAGAATTGCTAGACAGAGGCGTGCCGGTCACTGAGGTCGTGGACCACGACTGGTGTCACTCGATCTACTTCGACGACCCGGTCAACGGCCTGAAGCTAGAGTACGCTTGCTACACGCGCGAGTTGACCGAGGAGGACGCGGAGATGGCCGTGCGTTTTGAGATTCCGCTCGCCGGCGTGCGGGCGCTGGGACAGACTGAGTAAGCACAAAGTAAACCAAGCAAAATGGAGGTTCATCATGTTTACATTTACCGTTAACGAGAGTGTTACTATTGACCGGCCGATCGAGGAAGTCTTCAACTTCATCGCCGACGGCGAGAACGACCCGCGCTGGTGCCCGTCCGTCGAAGAAATTGAGCAGATCGCCGGCAACGGCGCCGGTCCCGGAACACGCTACCGCATGCACCATGCGCCGGGCGGTATGAACTTTGACGCCATCGTAGAGATTGTCGAAAGCAATCCACCCCACTCTCTCAAGTGGATTATGACCGACAGCGGGCACACGTTGCACGGCACCTACGAACTAGAAGCAGTCGACGGCAAAACGCGTCTCACACAGACCAGCGAAATTACGTTCGAAGGGTGGCTGCGCATTCCCGGCCTGATCATGAAGCGCTTCATTGCCCGGGATGTGAAGAAAGAGTTAGGCAAGCAATTCACCAACTTGAAGCGAATTCTAGAGACAGAGACGGAGGCAAGCAGATGATCACAATCACTCACGAGGAAACGATCAACCGGCCGGTTGAGGAAGTGTTCGCCTTTATCGCCGATCCCACCAACGATCCGCGTTGGTGCCCGCCGGTTCTTGAGGCAGAGCAGGTCAAAGGCAATGGTCCGGAGAAAGGCGCGCGTTTCCGCCAGATCGTGAAACCGGGCCCCAAGAAATTGACCAACTCAATGGAGATCACGGCGTATCAGCCAAACCGACGTATCGCCTGGCAAGGGGACAACGAGATGCTCAAATTTCACGGCTGGTACGAAGTCGAGGCGGACAATGGTGGCGCGCGCGTGGCCATGACCAGCAAGCTGGAGGCTCGAGGCATTTTTCGCCTCCTGGAGCCCTTCCTCGGGCGCGCCAGCCGCAGCGTGGCAGTCGAAGAGTTCAAAAACCTGAAGCAGCTATTAGAAGGCGAAAGGGGACGCCGATAATGGCGCAGCGCCGGCGAGCTTCACCACCCTGTCAATTGATGGCGGAAACTTGCTAACCTCTGGGCGTGGCGGAGGGCGGCTCCAGGAGCGGCGTGGGAGTCGGCGTCGGCGGGACGGGGGTTTCGGCCGGCGGCGGTGACGTCGGCGATGGCTCCGGCGTTGCGGTCGGCGGAACGGGCGTCGCGGTGGGCGACGGTTCTAGCGTGGCCGTCGGCGGAACGGGCGTCGGCGTGTCCGGTGTAGGAGAAGGCGGGGGCGACGTTGGGGTCGCGACCGCTTCGGTGGGAGACGGCGTGAGGTAGGGCACGTAAATGCGTTGGCCGGCGTAGATGTCATTGCTCGCCAGGCAATTCGCCTGACGCATCTGAGCCAGGCTGACGTCGTAGCGCAAGCTGATGCGGTACAGGTTCTCGCCGGCTTGCACAGTATACAGCACCCAACCGGCCGGCGGCCCGCACAGGGAACCTGATGGAACCGCCGTTGCGGTCGGTGGCAACGTCGGCGTCGCCGTGGGCAAAGCCGTCTCCGTCGGCGGGGGCGAGGGGGTCGCCGTTGCCGAAGGCGCGACCGTACTGGCCATCCGGGCGTCGGCCTGGGCGACGGCTTCGTCCCGCGATGACGTTGCCGGCAGCGGGGAGGGTTCGGGAGTGGGAGTGTGCACAGCAGCCAGCGGCCGCTCTGCAATGGGACGGCCGTTTGTGTTCGCTATCGCCCCGGCGTTCAGCCACCCGAGCAGCAAAATCAGAGCGCCGACTAGGAGGGCGGCCCAGCCGAACAAGAAATGTGCACGATACCGCCCCAATCGCCCTGCGGCCAAACTCTCAAGAAGGAGCGCCTTCAGCCCGGTTAGCGAAGAGGAAACTGAGAGGCGCTTTTTGAGCGGCCGACGCCGGGCGGGTAAAGACACTTTGTCGCGCTGGCGAAACAGAGGGCAAGAAACGTAGTCGGCCGAAAGGCAATATTTCTGCTGGTGATTAAGCCTTACCGAGGCGGGCGGAACGGTATTGTGACAATGGTTGGCGCCTGTAGAAAAAGCGAATGCCGTATCCGGATCGTCGACAAGTCCGAGAAGCGGACACCGATCCTGGCTGACCGTCTCCCCGCTTGTGGCAACCCCATTTTTGCCAAAAGCTTTCTTGCGCAATTCTATACGTTTCCGATCCATGCCTACTTAGCATAACAAAAGTGCGGAGAAAGCGTGGGGGAAAATTGGTGAAAAAGTTGTGAATAGTTCCGGAGCCTGTAACGTCTCTTTCGGGGTCAGGCGCTGCCGTAAAATGCCCAGGTCAACGTCGGCCAGGGAGAGGGGCAGTAGAAAAGATTGCGCAGGGAAACACCGTCCTGGTTGAGGCAGCGCCTGTCAACCTGAATCCTTGAGAGCGGCCGCAGGCGAATCAGGGCCGTAGGGCTCTCCCGTGAATAGCTCTTCATATTCGGCCGGTAGTTGGCGGCGCAACTCCCGCAAGGGTCCGGCTGAGACGGCCTCCTGGAGGACGCTCATGACGACGTGCGAGCGCCTGATGGCCGTGGAAAAGCTCAGGCCGGAACGGGCGGCCACGCGATTATAGAATTCCTCCACGTCGAAAGGAACGGGCGTCTCCTTATGGCGCTTCTCGACGTATGCTGTCAATTGTTCAGGAAGCTCGGCCGTCAGGCCATCCAGCTTATCCTGCGCTAGCCGCTCGCCCAGCGTCTCCAGCGTGGCTTCAATCACGTCAACGGCCGCGTCGCCAACCGGGATCCCCGCCTGCTCCTGTACCCGTCTTACGAATTCGTCACTCTGCATAGCTGTTTATCACCCGACTCTATATATGTTTAAGTGTAATCGCCAACCAGCTTTCCATTTTCGGTTTCCATCACCTTTGCTACAACAGGCGCACGCCCATCAGGAGCACGAACCCAGAGGATAAGCCCACCGTTTTCGACGCCATTCTGGTAAGCCTCGGCAACCTCCTGGGGAACCCCGAAATCTCTCAAGGCTTTTTCCAGCGCCATGCCGGGAGCAAAGGAAGAGGCGGCGTCCTTAGCCAGGATCGTCGCCAGTTCACCACCGGCCAGAATGTCGCGGACGCCGGACACATGGACCGGCTGTTCGCCTCCCAGGATCTGGGCGAGCCCACGACTCATTTGTCCATCATCGTCCTCCGTCTCTTGAACGCCCGCTTCGCGCGCGCCGAGATCCGCGTTCTCCTTGGCAACGTTCTCGCGGACGATGACGTTCAGAGATTCCGATGCAAACCCCTCTTCCAGGAGGGCGTCCACGCTTTCTGCCGCGTCTCCATAATTCTCAAAGAGTCCAAATACCGTCTTCATCTATCGTCTCCTTCACCCCACTCTTGCCGGAGGGCATCGACAAAGCAACTGAGTTCGTCTTCTGTTGTCGGTTGCGCCACGCGGGCTTGCACCGGAGTAGTCGGCCGGTTATTCCGGGTTGGGCTCCGTGCGCCTTCTGCTTCCGGCCCTCACCCGGTGCAGTAGCCGAGTCACTTCTCTGGCGCGGTCGCTATCTATCTCTAGCATGACCAATTTCGCTCCGTGCTTCAAGCTATCATCATAGAGATAGCGATCCTCTTCTGCAACACCCAGGCCGACCAGAAAGCCGAGGATGACGCCGAAGAAGGCGCCAACGGCCGTGCCGGCCAACGAGACGAGGGCCCAGGCGTCCCGTGCGGCCATCTGCATCATCGACTCCAACCCCGGAAATAAGAGAATGCCGACGCCGGCCACAGCGCCAAAGATACTGCCGAATATCGCTCCCCCCACAGCACCGGAGACAATAGTTTCGTCGACGCTGGTTGCCTGCACGTTCCCGTCATAAGCACCCGTTACCTCATCGAGGGTGACAGTGTCCAAGTTGTCTCCCGTAGAAAAACTATTTTGCTCCAAGGCCTCAACAGCTTCCTCAAGCGCCTCGTCCGAATCGAAGAGACGAACGATCAGGCGCCGGCCGGAGCGACCACTCAGAAGTTCAACTTGATCGTTAACGGCCTGAATTTCCCTGGCCTGCTGCTGGAGCATGGCCTTCATGTCCCCGGGAAGGTCTTCCTCCAACGCCCGCTGGTATCCTCTGACGGCCGCGCGCTCACCGAGCAGAGCTTCCTTCAGCACGACGTTTTCCACATCTTGCTGGCCGATGGTCAAAGTTGCTTTGATGTCAATGCGCCCCCGATGCACGATCCCGCGAATACTACGTCGCCTCGACGTCTCGCCGCCCAGGTCCTGGATCGCGCTCTCCAATTCACGGGCAAATTGTGCGCGTTGCTGTGCATAGGTCTTCAACAAAACCTTGAGGCCCCGATTACTGACATTTTCAGCGACGACTTGAAACCCCCTCGCTCCCGCCTGGCAAAGTCGATATAGACGATTGAGGGTGCTTACCAACTGTTTGTTACTAGCGGTCACCGGCTGCTCCTCTTGATAATGTGATTTCCTATTTAGATTATACGTCGATGACGGGGACGATGGATGTAAGCGATTATTCCATGAGAGAGCGTAAAAAGCCAAAACTGCCGGCCAAACGCGGCGCACACTGGCCAATTATGACGCGCCAGAGGGGGATTGGGAAGGACAAGACACACACAACGCACCTGCGCCAGGGGCACCGAAATAGGGTTACGCGGCCTCCCCCGCGAAGATCGTTTCCACTCGTTCCGGGAAAAAACAGGCCGCGAAACGTTGCTCCCCGTCGGGCGGACGGAGGGCGGGTTCTTCTTCGGCACAGCGGGGCTCGGCATAGCGACAGCGCGGGTGAAAGGGACAGCCCGAAGGCGGATTGCGCGGGCTGGGAATCTCGCCGCTGAGGATAACGCGCTGGCGCCGCTCGCGCAGCCGGGGGTCGGGGAGCGAAATCGCAGACATGAGGGCTTCGGTGTAAGGGTGCTTTGGTCGAGAGAAGAGGACGTCTGTCTCTGCCAGCTCCACCACTTTGCCCAGATACATCACGGCCACGCGGTCGGCGATAAAGCTGATCTCGTCCAGATTGTGGGTGATGATCACGTAAGTCAGATTGAGTTGTTCGCGCAGGTCCTTAAGCAGGTTGAGAATGCCGGCCGCCACCGACACGTCGAGACCGGCCGTGGGCTCATCGGCCACGAGAATGTCCGGCTTCAACGCCAGGGCGCGGGCGATTCCCACTCGCCGCGCCTGCCCGCCCGAAAGCTGGTGTGGATACTTATCCGCCTGCTCCGCGCTCAACCCCACCATCTCCAGCAGTTCCTCCACCTTCTGCTTCGGATCGACGGCCACCCCATGAATGCGAAACGGTTCGAGCAGCAGAGAGGCGACGTTCATCCGCGGCGAAAGACTGGCGGCCGGCTCCTGGAAAATCATCTGCATCTCGGCGCGCATCGGCCGGATCTGCCGCTGGCGCAGATGGGTGATTTCCTTGCCTTCTACCACAATCCGGCCGGCCGTCGGATCTTCCAGGCGCAGCACCGTGCGACCAAACGTCGTCTTGCCCGATCCCGACTCTCCCACCAGCGCCAGCGTTTCCCCGCGCCGGATCGTGAGGTCGATGCCGTCGAGGGCGCGTACGACCCCCCGGTCCTGGCCCAACACCTGGCCCAGGAACCCAACGTGGTCGCTGAAATGGGTGCGCAGATCGACGGTCTCAATCACCTCTTCGCCTCCCAAGGGCTCCCGGCGCGACGTGCCTTCTTCCGCAGTCGCCGTCACCGCCTCCGCTTCCGCGGGGACGACGCCCTCCCAACCGGGGAAGTAACCGTGACAGAGCACGCGCTGTTCGCCTACCTGAGCATACGCCGGCTCTTCTGGATGGCAAACGTCTTCGGCAAAGCGGCAGCGGGGGGAGAACTTACATCCCGGTGGCAATTCCCGCAGGCTGGGCACCCGGCCGGGAATCGTCCGCAGGCGCGCCGCCCGCCGGTGGCGAGAGGGGTGCGATTGGAGCAGAGCCTGTGTATAAGGGTGTTTCGGAGCAGCGAAGGTGTCGAAGACGTCGCCCGCCTCGACGATATTGCCGGCGTACATGACAAACACGCGATCACAGAGCTGGGCGACGACCCCCAGGTCGTGGGTGATATAGAGGACGGCCGTCCCCAGCTGGTCGCGGAGGCCGCGGATAAGGTCAATGATCTGCGCCTCCAACGTCACGTCCAGCGCCGACGTGGGTTCGTCGGCCACCAACAACGCAGGGTCGGCCAGCAGGGCGCGCGCGATCATAATCCGCTGTCGCATCCCCCCGGAGAATTGGTGCGGATACTCCTTGATCTGCCGCGCTGCGTCGGCGATGCCCACCCGGTCGAGCATCTCGACCGCCCGCTGGCGCGCTTCCCTGTGTCTCAACTCCGGGTGCTTTGCCCGCAGCGCGTCGACCATCTGCTCTTCTACTGTGAAGACCGGGTTGAGGCTGGTCATCGCGTCCTGGAAGATCATGGCCAGCTCTCGCCCCCGCAGACGCCGCATCTCTTCCTCGCGCAGGGGAACGAGATCGCGCCCCTTCAGCCGGATTGCCCCTCCGGAAATGCGGCCGTTTGGAGGCAGTAGGCGCATCACGGCCGAGGCGACCGTGCTTTTGCCGGAACCGCTTTCGCCGACGAGGCCCACAATTTCGCCCTCGTTCACCGTAAACGTGGTGTCGCGGATGGCGGTCAGCACGCCGGCGCGCGTATGATATTTGATTTCCAGATCTTCAACTTGCAATAGAGGTGGCATCGGTGGCTCCTTACAGCAAGTGACGCGCGATGGTGCGCACCCACTTCTTTTCCCGGTGGGGCATTCCGTCCATCGTTATCGCCAGGTGAATGGTCACGTGGAAGGCGTCGGCCGTGCTCTCGATCTGGCCGCGGGCGCGCGTATCGATCACGCGCTGCGGCCAATGGAGGACGACGCGTTGCTCGCTTTTCACCGTGGCGCGCGCCGGCGCCTGCTCATAGACGGTGGCCAGCGTTTCGCTTTCACCGTTGAGCCACAGCGCCTCGTCCATAAAAGTGCGCCACGACGACGCCAGTTCGACGCTAACCGTGCGCGCCATCTGATTCCGTATCACCCGCCACACCGGCGGCGCCTCCTGCACGTCGGCCACAGGCGTGAACGGCGCCGGCTCGCGGAAGTCGGGCACCTCGTCCCCTTCACCGGCCGGCGGGAGCAGGGGGAGCGTCAGGCTTGTCGCCTCACCCAGCGTCACCTCCGCCTCGTAAGCGTAGGGTGACGGCCAGCTATTGGGGAAATCGGCGCCGGCGAGAGTGAGGCGGATCCGGTGACCCGGTTCAAAGCGCCAGGCAGTCGCGTCCAGGCGCACGGCAACGTCGTACGCCTTCCCCGGCTCCAGGATAGAGGGCGCCTCGTGCGACGCCCGGTGCGTCAGGTTGAGAACGCCCTTGGTTAGAAGAGCGGCCGTGCCGTCGGGCGCCACGTCAATGAGGCGTAGGACGACGGTGGCAATCTCGGCGCTCACGGCCACCTTCAGCCTCGCTTCCGGCCGGCCCACGATCTCGAGCGGTCCCTCCAGCGGCGCGGACGTCCAGCCGACGGTGTATGGCTCCTCCAGGCGCTGGTCAACGGGCAGAAGATAAGGAGATGCGGCCGAGAACATGGGAAACGTCGTGCCCACGGTAGGATTATAGCGATAGCCGGCGACGCCGCCGGCCGGCGCCTCATCGGCCACCAGAGCGCCGTCGGCCGTCGGATAGAACGCGCGCTGCGCCTGGCCGGGCAAAGGCCATCCATGAAGGTAACGCCAGGCACCGCTGGTCATAGAACGAGACGCCTCCGGCTCGTCATATTGCTGGACGTAAAGGGCAATGGGCGGCTCGTCCATCACGCCGTTGTCGATTCCCTTGAGCCAGTAGTCGAAAAAGCGCACCATTTCGTAAAGGTGATCGATGCGCGGGCCGGGCACGCCGACGTCGGGTTGTGCGTGGAGCCAGGGGCCGATGAGGAGCTTCCGTGGCCCCTGCAACTGGCTGAAGGTGCGCAGATTACAGTTGGTGTACCCGTCGCGCCAGCCGCCGATGAGAAAGGCGGCGCACTCGATGGCGCCATACGCCTCGCAGAGCGATCCATGTTTCCAGTAATCGTTGTACGTCTGGCTCGACAGCCACTTTAAGAGCCAGGGCTCTGCCTGAAGATGATCGTCCCACGTCCCCGCCCACGCTTCACCCAGCGCTTCCGGGTAAGGAGGTAAGGCATTTTCCACGACCATCGAGAGGCCGTAGGTGGCCATATCGTACAACATTTGCAGGGCGCCGCCTTTGTAATGGCAGTCGTCGGTGTAGCGGTTGTCGGTGAAGTACATGGGGCAGATCGCCTTGAGCGCCGGCGGCCGGTGCATGGCAACCTGGAGCGAATTAAAGCCGCCGTAAGAGGTGCCGAACATGCCGACGTTGCCGTTGCACCACGGCCGGTCAGCGAGAAAGGCGATGGCGGCCACGCCGTCCAGTTGCTCCTGGAGCGTGTACTCATCCTCGGCGACGCCTTGCGAACTGCCGGTACCGCGCACGTCGACCCGCAATGCGGCGTAACCGTGGCGGGCCAGGTAATGGTGCCGGCGCAGAGAATCGGCGGACAAATCGTCTTTGCGGTACGGATAATAATCGAAGACGGCGGGGAATGGCCCCTCGCCTTCCGGGATCACCATCGTCGCGCTGAGATGGACGCCGTCGGCCATCGGGATGGGCAGGTGGCGCACCACACGCACGGTCGGTTCGGCCCCCGCGCTCCTTTCTGCTTTATCTCGGCTCATCAGCGAATCCCCCGCGTGCCTGACAGCCGGGGATCCAGTACGTCTCGTAATGCCTCGCCGAAGAGGGTAAAGCCCAGTGTCGTCACGATGAGGGTCAGCCCCGCCCAGGTGATGGGCCATGGCGATTGGCGCACGAAGTTAAACCCTGTAGCAAGAATGGAACCCCAGGAAGGGAAGGGCGGAGGCACACCCAGGCCGAGAAAAGAGAGACCCGCTTCGAACGTTATCACCACCGGCAGATCCATCGCCGCCAGAATGAGCACGGGCGCCACCACGTTGGGCATGACGTGGAAGAGGATGATGCGCGCGGTGCTCGCCCCCAGGGAGCGCTCCGCTTCGATGTAGACATTCTGTTTCACGGATAACGTCTGCGCCCGCGTGACGCGAGCGTAGCCGGGAATCCAGGCCAAGCCGATCACCAGGATCTCATTGGTCAGCGCAGGCCCCAACAGGGCCAGCACCGCCAGCGCCAGAATGACGGCCGGGAAGGCGTTAATCGAGTCGATGAAAACGACGACAACGTCATCCACGAGCCCGCCCACGTAGCCGGAAAACAGCCCGAGCAGAACGCCTCCCGTTAGCGCAATGGCGACGGAGGGAATCGCCACCCCCAGGGCGATGCGCGATCCGTAAATGAGACGCGACAACAGATCGCGGCCGAGTTCGTCCGTGCCCAACGGATATTGGCGCGACGGCCCTTCCAGCCGGCTCGGGATATCCTGCTCGGTATAATGGTAGGGTGCGATATATGGGGCGAAAAGCACCACGAACAGAAACCCGACGACGATGAAGAGGCCAAGCGCCCCCATGGGACTGCGCACGACGTCCCCTATCACCGGAATCCGGTCCAGCACCTGTTGGTAGCGAGCGGTCGGTTTGGCTGCATATTCCATCAGTCACGTTTCCTTTCGCATTACCGGGCCTTGCCCAACTGAATACGCGGATCGAGATAAGTATAGGTCAGGTCTGCCACGAGGTTGGCAAACACGAAGAGGAAAGCCACCACCAGCACACCTGCTCGCACAATCGGATAGTTACGGGCCTCGATGGCGTTGAAGATGAGGGTACCCATCCCCGGACGGCTGAAGATGATCTCCACGAAAACGGCGCCCCCCATCAGCTTGCCGATGCCAACACCCAGCACGGCCACCGTGGGAACCAGGGCGTTCTTGAGAGCGTATTTGTAGAGAATGCGCCGTTGGGACATACCGGCGGCCATCGCCGCGCGAATGTACGTCTCGTTCATCACCTCCAACAGGCTGGCACGCACCAGCCGCGCCAGGTAACCGACCCAGGTAATCGCCAGCGCGCTCGCCGGCAGGATCAGATGGCGCACGTAGTCAACAATGTTTCCTTCGTCCCCTACTCCAATGGCCGGCATCATCCGCAACCTGACGGCGAAGATTAGAAGGAGGAAAAGGCCCGCGACGTAGGACGGGATGGTGATGAAGGAGATTGAGAAGACGGCCGTCAGACGGTCGAGCCACGAGCCGGGGTGGGTGGCTGAGTAAATGCCCAACGGGATCCCCAAGAGTACGGCCAGGGTCAGGCTGCTCCACGCCAGGATCACGGTGTGCGGCAACGCGCTCCCGATCAGGTGATTGATCGACTTACCTGTAAAGATGTCCACGCCGAAATCAGCCCGCAGAACGCGCCCGGTAAAATTGCGCACCTGCACGTATACGGGCGCGTCGAGATCCAGCTCAGCCCGAATGCGCGCGACCGTTTCCGGCTTTGCGCGCGTGCCCAACAGCGTAAGCGCCGGATCTCCGGGAACGATGTGCACGAGGACGGAGAGGAAGGTGGTCACAAAGAGCAGGACCAGCACAGTCATTATGGTCCGTTTGAAGAGGTAGGCTCGCATCGTTCTCATCCCAGCAGGCAGAGCAGGCGACCCCAGAAGGAGCGCCTGCCCTACCCTCGTTTGTACGTCACCACGCTCAGCGCCGCCGCAGCGCGCTATGGAAAGCGCCGCTACTCGCCAGCGGGCTCGAACCAGTGTACCTGTGGATAGCCATTCGGCGTCAGCATCGGCACTATGTCGGGCGAGTAGGCATACGGGCGCAAGCCGTGAGTGACCCAGATGGTGTGGACGGCTTCATCCCACAACTGCTGCATCTCGACGTAGATCTCGTGTCGCTCGGCGTCTTCCATCGTCACCAATCCCTGCCGGTGAAGCTCGTCGTACTCCTCGTTACACCACCGCATGGCGTTCCACACGTTGACCTGCTCACAGGTGAACCACATCGTGGCCCAGGCGGGGTCGGGCTGCATAGAGTAGCCGCCGGTGAAGAGCTCGTTGTTCACGCTCTGCTCGCCGAAACTGCTCGTCCAGAAGGTGCTGGAATCCATGGGATTCAGCTCGACGTTGATGCCCACCTCCCTCAGATTTTCCTGAATGATCTCGGCCCAGATACGGGCTTCGGTCGTGTCTTCGAAGTCGAGGCGCACGTCGAGCGAGTCGAGGCCGGCGGCCGCAAGATATTCTTGGGCTGTTTCCACGTCCCGCTCGTAGATGGGCGCATCCTCCCAGTGGCCCAGGAGGCCGGGCGGAATCAGCGTTTTCGCTTGTTCGACCTTGCCATCGTAAGCCGCCTGCAAGATGCTCGGCACGTCAACCCCGTACCGGATCGCCTGGCGCACGTTAATATCCTGGAACTTAGCGTTCTCGACGTTCATTCCGATCCAGTTATAGCGGAGCGAGGGGAACGTCACGACTTCCAGTTGGGGATGACGCTCGAAACGCTCAATGGAAGGAACGCTGATAAGGGCGAAATCCACTTCCTCTGCTTCCAGCGCCACTTCGGCCGATAAGTCGTCTGAGATCGGGATCAGGTGAATCTCGTCCCAGTAGGGCTGCTCGCCGTGATAGTCGGGGTTCCGCTCCAGCACAACCTGTTGCTCCGGCTCCCACTCCGCAAACATATAAGGACCGGTGCCCACAGCATCGGTGGCAAGGCCTTCGGGGCCCACCTCTTCGGCGAACGCCTTCGAGATGATGTTGCCGCTGGCGACGGGCAGCGTCGTGCTCCAGAGAGGGGCGAAAGGCTCGCTTAGCACAATCGTCCCGCTATACCTGTCATGCACCTCCACCTGATCCAGGGTGGCCCAGTCGTCGGCATAGGCAGCTTCCAGCTCGGGGTCGAGGAACCGCTCAAAGGAAAACTTGACGTCCTCGGCCGTTACCTCACCGTACCCCCGGTGCCACTGCACCCCCTCCTTCAATTTGAAATCGATGCGGAGCCCATCTTCCGACATCTCGATCGACTCCGCAAGCTGGTTGATCA
>JAWVYQ010000032.1:0-25999 GCA_033722615.1 Promineifilaceae bacterium (SeqCode) | reverse complement strand
GGGCACGCCACACGCCAACGCTAAGCATGGCGAGCAGGATGAAGCCGAAAGCCTGAGAACGGTGTTCGATAGGCGGCGTCAACCACGGAATGCCAGAATAAAAAGCAGCCGTCAGCCCGGCCGCCGGAATCGCAGCCCGCAAACTGTAACCGAGGCTGGCGGCGCGCGCGAGATTGTAGACGTCGAAAATGGCAGAGACGATCAGCCACACGGCCGTCAGCGTCACGAACCATTTGTAGACCTCTATGACCGAGCGCAAGCTGGGCAACAACTCGGTAAAGATCAACAGGGCAGCGACCAGGCTGCAATTAACCAGGAAGGCGTCGACGAGGAAAAGGAGAAGTTTTCGTTCCGAAACGCGCAACCCCAATGAGGGGAGTGGAAGGCGTTCTTGGGGGAACCGCGCTTTCAGCTTCTGCTGAATCGTCTTTTGCCATTCATTAACTGCCATCGATCAAGATCCCTAAACTGAGTGGGGGCGCGAGTTTGACTTTTATTCGCAACAGAGAGGAACGCAACGGGTTGCCTGCTTTTTTACCGTATAATGGCGGCAAACGCCACTCACATCAAGCGGAAATTAGTCATCTTACTATGGTCACACTGTCGCCCTGAACTCTCTAACCCGGAAAACGTCCTGATAAAGGGCTTCTAGCGTTGCCCGCTCCCGGCGGTGCGCCCGCTCATACCAGGCCCGGCCGGCCTGCCCCATCTGTTCTAGCTGCTCCCTCTGGGCCAGCGCCTCACCCAGCGTTCTTGCCAGCGCCTCCACGTCGCCCGGCGCCACCAGGTAACCCGTCCGCCCATCCTGAACATACTCCGGCAGCGCACCGCTGCGGGTCGCCAACACAGGTTTACCAAAAAAATAGGCCGCTGCTGCCAGCGCCGATTGGGTGGCATCGACGTAGGGCAGTGCAACCAGGTCGCAGGAGCGAAAAAGGGCCACGGCTTCCGCCCCACCCACCCGCCGGTTGCGTCGCTCTACGCCGGGCGGCAACCGGCCGCGCCGGGCGGCCGGCAGCTCCCCCTGACCGGCCAGAACCAGACGCGCTCCGGCCGGCGGCTCGGGCAGACGTTCCCACGCTGCCAGGAGTGTGCCCACCCCCTTGTAAGCGCGAATCCGGCCGAAGAAAAGGACGACCGTCTCCGCCTCGCCGGCGCCTCCCCCCGGCCGCGTAGTTCCCCCCTGAAACCCTTCCCGCCGCAAGGCTTCTTGTTGCAAGGCTTCTCGCCGTAAGGCTTCTCGCCGCAAGGCGACCTCTTCCTTGTAACTAAGAAAGAGATGTAGCAAGGGCGTATACGTCACCCGTCCTGGCAGCATGCCCCGGGCTAACAACCGGTGGCGGTAACGCTCGCCGTGAACGAGAATGTGATCCGCCGTGCGGAGAATACAATCGTTCCACACGTGCAGCAGACGACCATACCCAACGCCGCTGTGGGGATCCAGATCGTGAATGGTGTGAATGACGGGAATATCGCGCCGGCGGAGCCACACGACCAGGGGCACGTTCCAAAGATGGGGGCCGGTAACATGCACGACATCCGGCTCCAGGCGGCGCAACGCCTCCCCTACCCGGCGCAGAGCCCCCAGGTGCACGCCTCCGGCCGAGAGCCCGGTGTCGCCGGCCGTTAGCGGCGTATGTATCGTCACGGCCGGGCGATAACGATCGCGCGGCGCCTGCGCCGTCGTCACCAGATGCACGTCTCGGCCGGGCGCCATCCGGTTGGCGAGATCGGCCGTATATTGGTGCATGCCAAACGTTGGCGAGAGCAAAAGGTAACAAAGGCGCATTTTAAGCTCGACGTCGCTACTGGCCGCCTGCATCCTTCCCGCCCTCAGAAACAGGCCGGGAAATATACTGGCTACACGAAATTACCCGACGGGGCACGCCCCGACCACCGCCGGCGGAGCGCCAAGTATAGCACCTGCAAAGCCAGCGCTGCGAAGGGCATCGCCACGGCGTCCACCGGCAGCCGGTATCGAGGCATCGCCCACGTAAAGATGTGCAACAATGAATAAAAGAGCAAGAAGAGGGTAATCAGCGCCAGCGGCGTCCGTGCAAAACGCCGGGGCGCGCGCGCAGCGCCCGCTCGACGCAGCGCCAGCCACAGCCCCCCTACCATGAACGGCAGGAAAAAGGTGAAGGAGACGAGGCGCCCCAGGTTATGCAGCAGCGACGTGTCGGTCGGCCAGAATTCAAAGAAGTCGGGCACGCGGCTCAACGACAGCAGCAAATAGCGGCCGGGCTCGGCCGTCACAAAACCTATTCCCCGTTCCATCAATGCCCGATCCCACTCCGGCTCCGTCATCGACTCGATGGGCAACAACGCCTCCGGCAACGGCATGGCCCGATGCTCGTCAAACTGTGTGCCGTGCAACGGGTGTTGCGCCGCATACATGGCGTAACCGGCGTTGGAATTGAGCAGGAGAAAGTCGCCATATACCCGATAATTGCGGAGGGTGAAAGGCAAAATGAAAAGAACGGCCACGAGCGCCGCCTGCCCCAGCGACCCCGCCACCCGGCGAAGCACCCCGGCCTCCCTTCCTACCCAGAGCAGCCAGAGAAAAAGCACGACGCCCCAGGGCAAGATCGATTGGCGAAAAAGGGCGGTCAGCCCCAGCGCAGCGCCCAGGCCCAGGACCGTCGAGCGCCCGATCTTCTTTCCGGCATGTACGCTCTCTGCCAGGGCAATCGCCCGCTCCAACAGCCACATCAGGGCGACGATGAAAAACGTCTCCGTCATGATCCGCGCGGCAAAGAGAATGAAAAAAGCGTACACGGCCGTACACGCCGCTGCCAGCAAGGGCACTGCCTCCTGCCGGGGAAAGAGACGGCGCGCCAGACGATGGGCCATCCATGGCATCAACACGCCGCCCAACACGGCCCCGGCCAGCCGCACGGCCAGTGGGTGGAAGCCAACGACCTTGTAAACGGCCGCCACGAAAGCTGTATAGAGAAATGACCAGTGGGCAGTGGGCGTCTCGGCCGGGGTAAACGGGTACCAGGAGCGATCAAAAGTATATCCGTGGCCCGTGGCCAGGCGCCAGGCGAGTTGCGAGTAGCTGTTGTCGTCCTGGCGCAGAGGCACCCAGTCTCCGTAATAAAGGGCCACCGCTACACGCAATGCCACCGAGGCGGTCAAGATGAGCAGCAACCACCGGCGTTCCCGACGCCTATCGATCACCACGACAGATCCTCGCAATAGCCCAGCGCCAGCAACATCTCGCCGGCAAGCCGTTTGAACGTCCGCTTCTTGCGCGCCGGCCACTGACGCCACCGTCCCACCGGCCGGAAGTCCTCCGGTCGCTGCTGCGGATCCCAGACCACGTCACCGCCCGCGGTCACCGTGGACGAACCGCGAATGCGAATCTTTTCGATCTCGTCATAGGGGTATGCGCTCTCATCCAGGCCAAAGCGGCGGCACGCCTCGCGTACGAAAGCCTCCGGATTTTCCACGGCGTCTTCGTAGCGTGCGAGCCAATAACCCTCGCGCCGGCCCGCCCACTGCCCATGAAAGCGCACGACCATGCCGGCCGCCCGGCGCCAGCGACGACAGGCAAAGGAAAAGGGAAACATTGGCCACGTCCGAACGGTAGAATCGACCAGATCGCGCCCATCCCGCACCAGCACCAGCAGATGTTCGTGAGGATAGACGTGGGGAAAGAAGTGAAGGTACTCTACGCTCGGCACTTTGACCAGCATCCGCTTGCCGGCCGGCGTGCCGGCGTGCAGATGGGCCACGAGGGCCGATCCGAACAGCGTCAGGAAATCGGTCTCCCCCACCTTTCCCCGGTTGTGACGGTGGCTGGCGAGAAAGCGCTCCTGCAAGCGCAACACCTCGTCGCTCAACTGCAAGAACGGCACTTCATATAGATTGTGGGGAAAAGCGTGTAGCTTCGGGTGTAGGCGCAACAACTGGCCGGTGTAGACGGTGCCCGCGCGGGGCAAGATGCCGTGGATCATGACGGCCGGCCCGCGCTCCGGCCCGCGTATCTGCCGCGCCGTCTCCAGCAAAGCAGGGGCCGGCTCCGGAAGGTCAAAGCGCGGCCGGAAGCTCTCCGCGCCAAATAAGTAGTGCAAGAATTTCTTGACGTCCTGGACGTTCAGGTACCGTGTCAGCCTGCGAATTTTCATTACCGTAACAGACGCGCGCGCAGCAGCCGGAGCACCCGGGCGTAAAGCCGGTCGCTATAACGCACGTGAAGTAGATAGCGCCCGGCGGCGAACGTCATCAGCTTGAACTCCAGCTCTCTCGCCCACGAATGGTTGTATCCGCCCCACCCTTCCGGGAATTGATATCCCCAGCGCTTCATAAATGGACCGAACACGTCTTTCGCGTGTGCGATCACCTCAGGGGTGTCGTAATAGGATTGCCACTCCCGCCGCTTGCCCGGCGTTCGCTTGATCACCGGCAGCGGGCGCACCCTGGTAAGGCCCAACTGTTCTAACACGGCCGCGAGATCATCCTGCAACCGTTCATATCGCATGACGAAATCGATCTGCCCGCGCGACAGCTCAATGCTCTCCGTAAACGCCCGTCTCTGATACCGTTTCAGGTAGTCGCCAAAACTCCCATCGGCCTCCCGCAAGCTCTCGTGCTTGCGCAGATCGGCGTAATCAATTCGCAGCGCTTCTGCCGCGGCGGGATTGGAGTAGTAACCGCCGTAATCGTCCTTGATTTTAACGTAATGGCTGACCGCCTTGTCCAGCGGATTGCGGACAGTGGCGAAGGCAAAGTAATCGGCAGCTTCAGAACCCATCAGGCGCCGGAACTCGGGAAACGAAGCGTGCTTGTGCAGTACAGGCGCGCCGTCATAATAGCTGCACAATTCGTGGTGGACGGCCGATGAAGCAGTCAGCGGAATCTCGATAAAAAGATAACGGTGCTGATGGCTAACAATCACGGCCGATCACATCGCCGGCAATTCGCCCAGCAGGCGCCGGTAAGTCTGGGCAGATTGGGACAAGCGGGTAGAAAAGGGGGCGCCGGCCGCGCTCAACAGCAGGCGCGGCCAATATGCCAGACGCACGAACCGTTTGAAGCGGCCGACCCGCTGCGCGCCGCCGAATTTCCGGTAGAAGCGTACTTTGCTGCGGTAAAGGTGCACGTACATCTCCTGTGCCGCCTGGCGCGCGCTGGCTGCGCCATAATGGACGACCTCGGCCTGGGGCACCCACCACCGCTCCCATCCGGCCGCCGCCAGCCGGTAGCATAGATCGACCTCTTCCGTATACATGAAGTAGCCCTCGTCGAGCAGCCCCACCTCGTCGAGGGCGGATCGCCGGAGCAACAGACAGGCGCCTTTGATCACGTCCACCGGCCGCGGCCGGTCTGTCTCCCACCGCTCCATTTCATAAGTCGCCCTGGGCGCCAGCCGGTCCAGAAAGATGAGGCGCCAGAACTCCCGCTCCGGCGTTAGCATCGGGTGGCAGGAGAGCTGAAGGCTCCCGTCGGCGTTCAACAGGCGCGACCCGGCCGCTCCAGCCTGCGGGCGCCCCTCCATGAACGCCAACAACCGTTCCACTGCGCCCGGCCGCACCTCTGTGTCGCTGTTAAGCAACAGCACGTACCTGCCCCGGCTCTGCAAAATGGCCTGGTTATTGGCCCGGGCAAATCCCACGTTCTCCTCGTTGGCAATCAAGTGCACCCACTCAAAGCGCCCGGCCACCATTTCCCCGCTGCCGTCCGTGGAGGCGTTGTCCACAACGAAAATTTCAACCTGATTCCCGTCCGGCACCCCCCTCTCCAGCGCGCACAGGCACTGCTCGAGCAAGTCCCGCGTATTCCAGTTGACGACAATGATCGAAAGCGCAGGTTGCATCAGCGTCATTCGTTCTGGACGGCCGGCTCCTGCCCGCCCTCGCTCCTGACCCTCTGTTCCAGCAAAATCAGCCCTCCAAAGAAGAGCCAGACGAGCACGCTGGCCTGAAAACCATCGAAACTGATGTTGTAGATAAACGGCAAAAACCAGTCGGCGGTCATCATGAGCACAATAATGCCCACCCACGCAGCCAGCATGCCATTTACATACGCTGCCTTAAAACCGTCTGCAAATCGCTTCCGCAGACGCCAGCCCAGGACGCCCAATTCGGCCATGAACCAGAGGAAGAGGCCCGATCCGATTAACCCAACGTGCGAGAAGATATCCACATAGTTGTTGTGCGAGGAAACGCGAGGATCGATCCAGACAATGTGCTCATAGCGTAACGGTTCCAGCCCGGCATAGATGCGGTAGGCGGCAGGGCCGAGGCCCGTGAACGGGTTGCGCCACGTTACGCCGAGCACCCGGCCGATGAGGGCCAATCGCGGCCCCACACTGCGAAACCACTCGTCCTCGCCGCCGATGAACTGGTACACGCGGGACACAAACACTTCGTTAACGGCCAGCGCCGCGAAGACAATCATCACCGGCCACCGCAGCCGGGGGAAGCGCAACCAGATCAAGGCCCCCAGGCCGGCCGCCAGCCCAATGAAGCTGGAGAGAGCACTCCGTTCCCGCTGTGCGATTTGCTGCACCACCGTGTAATAGATGGCAACGCCCAACAATATGGCAAAAAAGAGCCGCCAGGGGAGCGGCAATTTCCGGTTAAACAGGAACTGTCCACCACCCAATGTGGCCAACAACAGCCAGAAGGGGGCGCGATAAAGCGCCGCCGTCGTGTACGGGCTGACAATCTCGGTCAGAGCAGGCAGCGCGTAAAAAATGGCCGCGAGCCCGCCGGCTCCCAGAAAGAAGAAGGTTAGACGGCGCAGCCAGACCTCATCCCTGATGACGTTGCCAGCCAAAAGAAAAGCGCCGGCCGACAGAGCAAAGATCGCCCATTGAGCCAGTTGCACGACCAGAAAACCGGCCGGTCGGGGCACGCTGGGGTCCCACGTTACGCGGCCGATTAGCAAGGAAAAGAGGCCGGCCACCACAAAAAGTAGAAGAGGCCGGTTCGTGCGCGACGGGACCAGACCGATCGCTCCGTTGCGGGTCATGAACACAATCCATATTGCCAGCAGCGCAGGGACAGCGAACACCGTCACGTTGACAGAGACGGCCGTGCCTGTATTGAACTGAATGGGCACAAACAACGCGACGACGACCAGCCCCATCAACCCCAGCACCGGCTGTCGCAACAAGAGAAGGCTGGCCGCCAGCAACGCCACCAGGGCGAGCACGCGACCCGACGCCAGGTACCCCAGGCCCGCGGCCAGCACAACGACGACGGCCACCACGAGAAGGGTTGACCGCCTACCGGCAACGTCGCCGAGTTGCGAAAGGGAGTTCAGCATCTACCTGCTCCATTCAACTGGTGCACGAGCGCCTCTGCCATACCACAATTGTCCTCACCGCCAACCGCCATACTCGCGGATGCCCTGGCGCATCCCGCGCGTCACCGCGCTGCTCACGTACCAGATGTACAATCTTCGCAGCGCGGCCGACGGCTGTCCCGTGCTCTCGAATAGCCGGATCAGCTGCTTCATACTCCACAGAACGGCCGGCTGCGCCATCAGCGAGCGCCACAATTTGCGCATTCCGATCTGCCACGAATCTCTACCCAGATCAGGAAAACTACGGTCGCGGAACAAAGGGACCAGCTCTTCTAGCTCTGGATATTTCTGTAGAAGCATAACGGCGGCTTTTCCGGCACGGAACATGCGCTGGCAATGAACCTCCAGATCCTGAAAAGCGTAATCGCGGTGATAACCGACGGCCGCCTGGCTGCGGCGAAGAAGGTAACCCTGTCTCTGCGCCCGGTAGGCAAACTCCACGTCACACCAGACGCTGGATCCGTCCTCATTCAATGGTTGCATCATACCCAAAGCCAGGTAATCCTGGCGCTTCACCGACAGTATCCCGCTGAGCACGCTGGTGAAGTCAATCTCTACCGACGTCGAGGCCTGGTCAAACCGTACCTCCGTATAGATTTGCTCAAAGAGCGTTGCTTCCTCTGACAGCTCCGGCTTAAGCGTGCCGATAACGATTCGTCGCTCCTCCTTCTCACAATCTTCGATCTCGTGCTCTTTGACCAGACTCCCGATGAATGCAGGCACTACTGTAATATCGTCGTCCAGGAAAATCAACAGCTCCCCCTGGCTTTCGACGGCGCCCGTGTTGCGGGCCATGGCATCTCCCTGGTTTGGCTGGCGCACGTATCGCAGGTCAAAGGGATAGTCATTTGCGGCCACCTCCTCCGTCCCGTCGCTACCGCCGTCGTCCACGACCACCACTTCGTAGGCGCCGGCCGGGAACGTCTGCCGGCACAGGCTGCCCAGCGCCCGCAGCAAGTGCGCCCGCCGATTATACGTGGGAATGACGACGCTAACCGCCGGCCGTTCCGAAACCATCTTCTCCCTTGCCATCTTCTTCGCCCGTTACCCTCCGGAGATACGCTTCGATTCGCGCAATCGTCTTTTCAATGGTAAACGCTTCTCGCACCCGCTTCTGCCCTTCCCTGGCTACCGCCCGCGCCAGATCAGGTTCGTGCAACGCCCGGCTGAGCGTCGCCGCCAGCGAACGTGGATCCCCCGCCTCAAAGACCAGTCCCGTCTCTTCATGGACCAGCAGTTCCCCGCTCCCCCCTGTGACCGTGCCAATCACCAGCAGCCCCATGGCCATTCCCTCTTGCATCGCGCGCGCAATGGGCTCTTCATACTCTGATGGCAGCAGCAAGACGTCGTGTTCTATCAGGATGGCTGGCATCTCCGCGCGCGGCACCGGCGGCCGGAACGTGACCACCTCTTCCAGCCCGGCCGCTGCCACCTGCCTCTTCAATCGACCGACGTATGAGGCGGGGCCATCGCCAAGAAGGGTAAGCGACAGGCGCGCTGCCTCCCCGCCCGGCCGGCACAACCGGGCAAACGCTTCGATGGCCGTGTGCACGCCTTTCTCGGGCCGCATCCGCCCCGCCACCAGACAGCGTAGGCGGCCCGCCGCTTTCGGCGAAGGCGTCATGCCATCTGGAGAAAACGTCTCGATGTCGACGCCGTTGTGTATCACCACGGAACGATCGGGAATCAGCCCCTTTGCAACCAGCCGCTCTCTGACGTATTCGCTCACACAGATCACGTTCTCATAGCGGAGGGGCACGGGCTTCCCTTCCCACGCCAGCATTTTCAACGCCAGCGCCGCCAACGGCCGCTTGAATAGCTTCGCCGTCCAATGGACCGGATCCTTCTTCCAGAAAGCCGCGTGCTCGTCCGGCAATTCGGGCAAATACCCCGCCAGATAGTAGACGGTCGCCACGTCGTCCATCGCCTCTGCCGCCTTTAACAGCGCCCGCGGCAGGCCAATGGCGTGCCAGACAACGATCACGTCCGGCCGGAAGTCGACGGCTACACGCTTGAGGTGGTCCACGGCCGCCCATTCCCGCCGCCGCCGGCCTACGAAGAATTGCCAGGCGGCCGACTGGCCCTTGTTCCAATCCGGATCGATGGGGAGCACGCGGTGCACCGGATACGGTCGCGCCTTCTCCTCTCCCTGCCGGTAGGTGCTCGTCAGCACCGCCACCTGATGTCCCCGCGCCCAAAGTCCGTCCGTCACCTCCTCACAGAGCTGCATGTAGCCCCAGCCGTAATCTGAGGGAGGATAATAATTGGTCAACGTTAAAACGCGCATCGTCCTCTCATCTACGTTGGAACGCCGCTCATTTGCCCGCCGGCAACGATACCTGGCGGGCCGGCTCAAACAGGAGCATCCCGGCCGCCGCTTTCCACCAGATGAAATAGGAAACTTTCCAGTTCGTCAATCATGCGGTCGAAGTCCAGCCGCTCCCGCGCCGTCTGCCGCCCACACTGCGACAACTCAGAAACGAGACCCGGCCGCTCCAGCAAGCGCCGGATTTGTGCGGTCAGGGCTTCAGCGTCTCCAGGCGGAAAGGTCAGGCCGTTCACGCCGTCCTGTAGCACCTCTCCTGTGCCTCCCGTCGTCGTGCCTACCACCACCAGTCCGGCCGCCAGCGCCTCCATCATCATCCGCGCCAGAGGCTCCTCCCACCGCGACGTAAAGAGAAGGACGTCAAAGTGGCGCACGACTTCGGCCATCTCCTCTTTCGGCACTCGCCCCCTGAAGCTCACGTACTCTCCAATGCCCCCCTCTCTCACCCTGCGCCGCAACGCATTCTCAAAGTGAGGGTGCCCGCCTCCAACCAGCGTCAAATGCACCTCTTCCGGCCGGTAATCGCCCGCCACAGCCACCATCGCCTCTATCGCCGTGTCCACCCCCTTGGCGGGAATGAGCGAGCCGGCGTAAAGCAGCCGCAGTGGTCTATCGGCATGATATCCCTCCCGTTCCTCCGAGCCATAAAATCGCTCCAGGTCAACGCCCCCATAGATGACGCGCGCTCCCGGCAGAGGAACGCCCCCCTCCCGGATGATGGAGCGCACCGCCTCACTGACGCAGGCCACGTTCCGGAGACGTGGCTGCTCCCGGCCGCCGAGCAATCGCGGTAGTACCAGCCGCGAAACGGCGCCCTTCACGGCGTCTATGAGGACGTTATCATGCTTCCGCTGCCAGTAAGCGGCGTGCGGATCAGGATCAATGGGCCAATACCCGCACAGGTAATACGCAGTCCGGCCCGGCCGCATCCGTTCTGCCAGCGCTGCCAGGTGAGGGCTGAGCTGCCACATTCCCCAAATCACGATGCCGTCCGGCTGCCAGCGTCGGATCATCTTCTGTAAGCACCGCCGATTGTAGCGGTCACGCCAGGGAAGGAGAAAGAGCATCCAGGGACGATAGAAGTTAACGTCGCTTTCCAGGAAGAGGCACCGGTGGACGTGCGCCTCCGCCGGCGCCCGTTCCGCCTCATAGCGACTCGTCAGGATTTCAACCTCATGGCCCCGTTCCCGCATGGCATCCGCCGTCTCCTGGCACCACTGCTCCCACCCACCTAGGTCCAGCGGAGGATAAAAATTCGTCAGAAACAACAACCGCATTAATGAACGCTTCCCTGTTGCATGGCGGATGCCTCATCCCCCCTCCATACCGACCGCCCAAATTGCGCCAGCCGCTTTCCCGCTAACAACTTCAGTAACCGGCGCACAACCGAAGCAGAGCGTAGCAGGGCAGGCCTGTTCCACAATGTCCTCAGCAGATACCGGCGGGCATGATTCCAGCGCCCGGCCTGGTCGTTCAACATCGATGCGGCCAGATACACATTCGCGTACGCTGCTCGCTTACGGCCGGACACCTGCTGCGACCCGCCCTCGAAGAGCGATGCCAGACGCCGCTCAATCATCTGCACCCGGCCGTCCACGTCCAGCAGGTTTACCTCTCCCCGCACCCCCTTCGGCTGTTCGCCACAGATCAGCTCATAAAAGGTATCCAACCGCTCGAGCAGAGGCGGATAAACGGCGAACGCCCTTTTCAGCAACCGCCAGCCGGCGTCCGCCTCTCCCTGCTCCAGGTAGCCCAGAGCCGACATGCGATAGGCAAAGCCGTAAACCTGACGCTTCTGCTGTGACCAGGACGTTGCGTCCCCCTCGGCCGGCCCAAAATATTTGTCGAGGATGACCATCTGGTTGCGGTAGATTCGCGCCACGTTAGTAGACATGCTTCCCGGAGAAACGCGGTAACGGGCCAAAGGGTCCGGGATTCCCTCCATCTCGTGCTCCTCAGAAAGGCGTAACCACAAATCCCAATCTTCCAGGCTCGTCAGGTCGGGATCGAAACGGCCGACCATTTCCACCGTTTCGCGCCGAACCAGAACACTGCTCGGCGGGAAAAAGCCGCCTTGCAACAATCGCTCGCGAAAAGAAGCTCTGGTCGCCGGCTGTGCGCCCAGCCTCAACAGCCGGCGGCCATCCTCGTCAATAAACGTGACCCGGGTATAGACGCCGGCCAGCGAATCGTCAGCTTCTAAAACGGCAACGCAACGCTCCAGAAACGGTGGTTCCCATTCGTCGTCGGCGTCCAGAAACGCCAGATAATTCCCCCTTGCATGGTCGATGCCCGTATTCCTGGCCCCGGCCAGCCCCTGGTTCTCCTGGTAAAGGTAGCGCACGCGGCCGTCGGCATACGCCCGAACGACCGCCCTTGTATCATCTGTCGAGCCATCGTCCACAACGATCACTTCCCAATCAGGCATCGTCTGCACCAACACGCTTTCGAGCGCACGGTCCAGATAGTGCCCGTGATTGTAACAGGGGATGATGATGCTTATGAGCGGGCGGCCCTTCATTGACTCGCCTGAGCGCCGTTCTTCGCCTGCCGGTTCCATATCGCTACGAGAATCTGCGCAGTCTCGTCACGGCGACCAAGACGATGACGGTTAACAACGCAGACCCGGTAATCAATAACAAAGGGGCGCCGGTGGGAGAGGAACTAGGCGCTCTTAATTCCTCCGGAAGAACCGACGGCTCGGGGCTCGGCCTGGGGGTTGCTTGAGGGGTCAAGCCAACGTCTTCTCCGGGTCCCAGATTTGACGGCTGATAAGTGGGCACGGGTTTCGGTTCCACCGGCGGCATATCCAGATGGAGCACGCGATGCCAGATCTCATCGCGCCGAGCCGCCAGCGCGAAGAAGTGAAGACGATTTCCGTGGGTGATAGCCAGCCGCGTGCCGTGGGCGTGTTGCTTCATCACCAGTTCCGGATCCGACCACCGGTCTCCCAGCCAACGGACGTAATAGGCCGTGGCCTCGCCTGATCGATCGGCAAAGGAATTCACGACATGCAGGTTGCCGGCACTGTCCACGGCAAACCCATAGCCCCCCGTCAGGCCGCTGGCATACTCAAAGCCGGGAAATAGCAACCGGGGCTCCGACCACGTCAGACCATCGTCCGGTGACCAGCGGTGCCAACGGCCGTCAGCCCAACCGAAACGGCGACCCCAAAACATGTGCACAACCCCATCCCCATCCACCACAATGTCAGGATCCCCGTAGAACGGCCAGATAACTTCTTCCACGTCCCACGATTCGCCCCCATCATCGGATCGACCGTAGTAAACGGACCAATGGTCCCACTCCCCACCGTCCTGGGCAGCCGTCTCAAACCACGTGGCGTGTAATACACCCGATTCGGCAATGGCTATCTTGGCGCCCCCAACTGCCCGATCGCCGCCCTGAGGCAGTGAAAACACAAGGGTGGGCTGCCCTCGCAATTCGCCGCTCCTGCTCGAAACGTAGCGGAGCGAAAATGTGTCTTGTCGCCACAGAACGTGCAGGTCTCCCTCCTCGTCCGCTGCCCAATCTGCCAGCATAAGCGGCCCCTCGCTAATCAACTCTGTCCGCCATTGGTTCGCATCGAGGGAATCGCCAACGGGAGCGTAACTGTGGAAGAGCGCCTGCTGATCGTGCCACAAGAGATGGATCGTGCCATCTGCCGCAACGTATGCTGCGTCTGTGGCAACCGTGGAAAAATCGGGGCTAACCAACACGTCAAGCGGCCCTTCCCAAACCCGGCCGTTGTAGTATCGGTACATGATGGCCGGCCCATCTGCCAACTCCCCTTCACTCTCCTGTTGGATATAGAAAAGGTGAATGCCCCCGTAAGGATCGGCCGCGACCAGCGGCAACCCGGCATTCTGCGCCACAACCTCGGCCTCGGTCCATCCATTTCCCTGGGTAGGTGGCGATGAAGCGCTGGCCTGTGGCCCGAACGCCAGGCAGAGGAGACCGGCGATTACAATTGCGATCCATTTGAACGCCCGTACACGCGTGCCGACCTCACCGGCCATGACCTGCCACAGACTCCTTCTCTTTGGACGAATCATAGGATTGGCTGACTCAGAATTCGTTCGTATACGCCGCGCATCGTTCTGGCCACCTCTCGCCAATCGTACGCCAGCGCCCGCGCCCGCGCGCCGGCCGACATCGACTGCCGCAACACCTCATCCTCAAGAATTTCGACCACAGCCTCGACCATTGCCTCGGGGCTGTCCGGTGATACCAGACGGGCACAGGAATCGTCGACGTAATCGGCTACTCCGCCGACATCGGAAGCCACAATTGGCGCTCCACAAGCCATTCCTTCCAGAATGGCGTTGTTCGCCGTGCTCGCTTCAAGGGGTTGCAACAACAACGACGATCGTTGATAAAGGGACACTAACTCCTCCTCGGGGACACCGCTCTTCAGCTCCACGTTTGCCATATTCTCGAAAGGCCCCCACTTTGATCGAGGCGTTACGAGCGTGAAATGTGCCCCTACACCACGGCGCCGGAGTCGCCGGAGCACCTCCGCCAGCATCTGAAAATCCCGTTTGTGCCCCCCCACAAAAAGGCACCGGCCGGCCGGCCGGTCCTTTGCCGGTGGATAGAACACGTCCGTATCCACCCCATGAGGGACGAAAAAGACCCGTTCCTTTCCCACTAACCGCTCAAAGAAAGGCAACTGGCTGTTAGCCACCACAATCACGGCATCCAACCGCTTAAGGTGCTCCAAATGGTTAAGGGATTGCGCGAGCGTCCCGGAGGGTTGGTGAAACGTGGCCATCACCCGGTGTCTACCAGACCAGAACCCTCTTCGTAAATAGCGAAAGGAGTCGTCACCATACAAGATGTGGTAGATAGTGGGCGGTCGTTGAAGAAACATGTCACGGAACGCTGCCCATTCGTGGAAGACCTCATTCCGCGTATAGTGGCGCACATCAGAACGACGCGCAAGCCAGACGGCCAGACGGCCGGGCATCTTCGTCCTCATTACGCTCCCGGCCTCCGGCCGGACCAAACGCTCTCCCAGGTAGCGCACCAGCTGGTGATATCCCGAATGTTGCGAGTGGTGGCCCCACCGTTTTGCGAGAAACTTGACCTGATAGTCCACCGATCACGTCTCCCTCAACACAATCAAATTCGGCTACCCACTGGTGACTCCCTGCACATCCTTCTCAATTAATGCCCGCCACACTTCGGCAATACGTTCGGCGCTCTTGCGCCAGCCATACCTTTCCTCAACCAGTTTTCTTCCGTTTTCGGCGAATCGCTGCCATCTTTCTCCATCTTTCAGGAGCGACACGACCGCCGCCGCAAAGTTCGAAGGATTCTCCCCGATCAACAGATGCTTCCCCTCCTCAACCATCAGTCCCTCGCACCCTATCCGCGTGGACACAACCGGCCGGCGCATCGCCATCGCCTCCAAAACTTTTAGACGCGTGCCGCCACCATTCCGCAGGGGAACGACGCTCACCTTACTCCGGCACAGATACGGACGTACGTCGGCCACCTCCCCGGTGACGATCACGCTTTCGCCAAGGCGCTCCGCTATCGCCCTCACCTCCGGGGCCGGCTGCATACCCACGATGTAGAAGCGACCGTCGGGCACGTCGCGCAAGATGAGGGGGAGTATCTCCTCGGAGAAGTAGCGTACGGCATCGACATTTGGCTCATACGACATCTGTCCGGTAAACACGATATCATTGGAATCGGGGCGCTCGGCGGATCGGTTGGTGAAATATTCAAGACGGACGGCATTGTCCACGACAACCGGCCGGACACCCGTTCGCCGTCCCAACCGTTCCGCGTCAACGTCTGAACTGACAAAGCCAGCATCGAATTGCCGGGCGACCCACCGTTGAAATCTCTCTACGCGCCACAATTCCAGGATCTGTTGCCCTTGGCTCCAGCTTGTTCCTTTCTCCTGGCGGCGGAGCACGGTCGTTCGCTCATCGACCCAATCGAGCGTCTTTGGCAAAGGAACGGACACCTTTCCCAACACAACGGCTGATTCCGGGTGCACGAAATGCACTAAATCATACCTCTCCCACCTCACTCGTTCCAGGGCCGCTATCAAGCCTGGAAAGATCAGCCGCAACTGGTGCACCATCTGCGGCGTCGCCGACAGGTGTCGCCCCCACCCCTCCAGCCTTCGCCTCCACCTGAACCAGGTCCAATGCAGCCGGTTCCAATGACCTGTTTCCGGCTTTGCCCGGAACGTTTCCACGGAAAAACGCGACCGCAGCGCCTCCACTTGCTCCCGGTTTCCCTCCCCATAATCCGGGAGAAGAAACTCAATGTCGAACTCCCGGCTAAGCTGCTCGGCCAGGCAAAAAACCCGCGTCTCCGAGCCCGGTCCCGGAAAGTGTGGCGTTGCGTGAGATACCACCAGCACCCGATTCATCGACGTTGCTCCCTCATCTCAGGCTCCCAGAATCATCCGCCGCACCGGCCGCCTGCGAATCTTGTTCGGCTCGACGCTGACATAGAACAGGGCCAGCTTCCGTGCAGCCGCCTGATCGCCCAATGCCATACAATGCTTCGCCAGCCACATGCAATTGCGCTGCGCTTCCCTGTCCCGTCGCAGAAGACGCCAATCGTCCCACAGGGCGCCCAGCGCCGCCGACACCCCCGGCCGGGCAACCGGCGTGTATCCGTATTTCTCCATTCCCCGTCGAGAATGTTGCTCGATCAACCAGGCCTCTCCAGCCGTCAGGCGATTCTTCCAGGCCAGCGGTTCATATCTGATGGGGCCTCCGGCATCTTCCTTCCACGCCAGCTCCCGCTCCAACACATTCCGCTCGACCTGGTCTGCATACCTATCCAGCATCCGCTCGTCGTACGCCAGGCCCACGAACTCACAGACTTTTTGTAGAACGTCTGCCGTGTTCATTACCAGATCCTCATAGCGGACGCTCACGATCCTCTCTCCCTTCCGCGCCGCAAACGCTTCGACGAGCCGCAACGTCATGCTCCACCGAACGGCGTGCCAGGTCAACCAGCGGGTGGCGTTAAACGGGGCCTGCAATACCGAGCTAATGGCGTTTCGTGGATCGCGGACCACGTGGACAAAGGCCGCGGCCGGGTACTGCCCCGCGATCTGCTCCAGGTATTCGACGTGTCCCGGCGTCTTCTCGATCACCCGCAGCCCCGCCCCACCTCCGGGCGGCCGGTAATGCTCCAGGATGCACTCGAATACGTCCTTTCCCGTCAACTCCTGGGCCTCCGCCTTTGCCTCTAGCCGCGCGCGGGGCAACCCAAGCTCCATCATTTTTCTGACCAGCTCCAGGAGGCTTACAACGTCCGAAGGAGCAAGCAGTTCGTCTGGACGCTTCGCCAGCTCAGGGAGGATAACGGAGAAAAAATGGGTTTCCGGCAGCGAGTAAGCCTCAGGGCTACTGCTGAGCAAGCCCTGGAGGAGCGTCGTTCCGGACCGGGGCAACCCGACAATAAAGACGGGAGCGCGTCGCATCAAAATGCTTGTCTCACGAGGAGAACGGCTGATGGTCCCAGGTGTGAGGAATGATCATATATCCTCGCCGGGTGTCCATCTGCAGACCACTACCATAAGGATCCGTGCTCTCCACATCAAACCAGGCTACGTCGTCCAGCCTCAGGAACCACTCGACTTTAGACTGAGCGACGCCCACCGTAATGTAATAACGCCCCCCGACGAACGGTAACTGCTCAAAGACCACCTCAATTTGTCCCCGGCCGTGAATCTGGTCAATATAGTAGCCGCTGATCGGCATGTTACTCACGCGACACAACTCGACACGATCGTGACTCATCAACATGACGATAAAGCCCGGATTCCTTATCGGTTTCACGGCATTGTATCGAATTTGCAGGCGCAACTGATCTTGCGGCCGAAACCCCCTCTTAGGATCCGTACCGTCCCGCCTGATTTCGATAGCTTCAATGTAAATCTTGGGATCTCTTCGCTCCGCCAGAAGTGAAGTGCGCACGCCAAAGGAACCACCCGCGGCTGTGTGCACGCCTCCCAGGTAGCGCTCGACGACGGCATCCGTTGGCCCAATTTCCCGTACTTCTCCTTCGTCCAGGAGAACGGCTCGTGAACAGAGCTTTTTGATCATTGCCATGTTATGACTCACAAAGAGAACGGTCCGCCCTTCGTTCGTTATAGAATCCATTTTGCCCAAACATTTCTTCTGAAAAGTAGCGTCCCCTACGGCCAGCACCTCATCAACCAACAATATTTCAGGATCCAAGTGGGCGGCCACGGCAAATCCCAGGCGGACCTTCATCCCGGAAGAATAGCGCTTGATTGGCGTGTCGATAAACTTTTCCACGCCGGAGAAAGCGACGATCTCGTCGAACTTCTCGTCAATTTCGGACCGCGTCATCCCCAGGACGGCGCCGCTCAGATAGACGTTTTCCCGTCCCGTCAGCTCCTGGTGAAACCCCGTGCCTACCTCCAGCAGCGACCCGACCCGGCCGTGAATCTCCGCCCGACCGCGTGTCGGCTCCGTGATCTGTGATAATAGCTTCAATAACGTGCTCTTCCCCGCCCCGTTGCGGCCGATGACGCCCAGAACCTCGCCCCGTTTCACCTCGAATGATACGTCTCTCAGCGCCCAGATCGTGTCCTGCTCCCGGTGGGACGACGCCCCTCCCCGGCGCAACCGCTGCCACGGTGCCTTGAGGACGGCCATCAGCGCTTCGCGGAGGGTGTCCGGCCGTTCCTCCCGCCGGCCGATACGATACCGCTTACTTAATGCTTCTACACGAATAGCAACGTCAGACATAAACCGCGTCTCTATATTACGTCGGCAAACGTGCGCTCCGTATGGCGGAAGAACAGTGCGCCGCTGCCGAGCACTACCAGCGTGATGGCAATCGATACGAAAAAGAGGGCACCCGGCGGCTGCGCGTCGGCCAGCCGCTCCCCGAGCAGAGCCCAGCGGAAGCCCTCCACCACACCCGTCATCGGGTTCAGGGCCAACAGAAAGCGGAACCGTTCCGGGATCAACGTGCTACCGTACACCACCGGCGTAGCGTACATCCACATCTGGACGAGGAAAGGGACGATCTGGCCAACGTCCCGGTAGCGCACGTTCAATGCCGAGAGCCAGAGGCTAAAGCCCAACGCCGTCAACATAGCCAGAAGCAGGAAGCCGGGCAAGAAAACGACCATTGATGTCGGCGCAATCCGATAATAAAGCATGAGCGCCAGCAGCACGAGGAACGCGATGGCAAAATCCACCAGATTGGAGAAGACGTTGGCCATGGGGATGAGCAACCGCGGGAAATAAACTCTGGTAATTAAGTCCGCATTGCCTACCAGCCCCTTTGAGGCAAGAGAAAGGGAGCGGGAAAAATAATTCCACGGCAGGAGGGCGGCGTACGCAAAGATCGGGTAAGGGACGTTTCCAGAAGGGACGTTTAGCAAGCGGCCGAACAACAGCGTGAAGACAATCATGCTGATCACCGGTTGCAATATGATCCACAGTGCGCCGAGAACGGCCTGCTTGTAGCGCACCTTGAGGTCACGCCACACGAGGAAATACAGCAACTCACGGTACTGCCAGACCTGGCCCAGGCGCAACGAGAGCCAGCCGCGCGCTGGCTCAATGACGGTAATCGGTTGCACTTTCCCTTTCGTCCCTCCCTCCCTTCTTCGATTGTCCACAGCTACTATCTAGGTGATTGGCGTTTGCGACACCGTGTATTGTAACGCCAGGATATGCGGTCCATCATCTTGCCAATTTACACGGGCTCCAGCCCCCGGCTCGCGGTCGCTTTGCTCCTCCCAAGCATTCGCCAGCATTCGCCCTTCAGGGCACCGTCAGCGGGGCCACACCGCAGGCCCCCTACCCAAAAGCGGGCAGGGGGCTCGACTAACTATACGCTTAGGCGCTCCCTTGATTCTACCTAGCCGCCCTCTTTCACCACTGGCAGATAATTGTAAAAGTCGAAATCGCCGCTGATCGGCGTCGGCGTTGGCGTGCTGTTTGGATCCGGCGTTGACGTTGGCGTGCTGCTCGGTCCGGGCGTCGGCGTGTTCGTCACCGTGGGCGTCGGCGTGTTCGTCGGCGTCGCCGTCGGCGTGTTCGTGGACGTTGGCGTAGGAGTTGCCGTGGGCTGGGCCTCAAACGCATTCGATGAGACCCACTCAGGCGGCGAACCGTCCGGCGGCACTCCCTGGCCGCCGTCATAGAGCGTCCCATCCCAGCCGTTACCCGTGTCGTCGGTGAGTGTCAGGCCGCTACCATCAGACATCATGTAATAGGCCCGCAATCCCGACTCATCCCCGTTGAGGCTATGAAACATATCGGCCTGCACCTGGGTTGTGGTGCGCGCATAGTTCCACAAGCGCACCTCGTCCAGTTCGCCGGCGAACGTCCAGTTTTCCGCTGTATTGACGATGACGCCGCCCAGGTGGAGAATCGGCTCGCTTTCGTCGGGCCGTAACGTCGGGCCGCTGGGCGTACTGCCTACCTCCACGCCGTTTCGATAGGCGCGTAGCATTCCATCGGCGTGCACCAGGGTCACGTGCACCCAGCTATCGAGGGAATAATCGACGCCCACTATGTCGTAGTCACCGTCAAAGTTCCAGACCCAGATCTTGTCTTCACCGGCCCGCTCGCCGAGTGAAATACCCCACCAGCGGGGTCTTTCGGTAAATATGGCGTCGCACTTGGCCGGATCGTCCAGATAGCAAGTCACCGTTCCCGTCGGCTTCACCCAAAGGGTGACCGACTTTTCCGCCTCCCAGCCGCTACCCATTACCTGGCTCGTCTCATGCAATTCGACGTAATCATTGTTACCATCGAACAACAGTGCATACCCGGCGTCGTCTGTGTGGTCGACGTACCCTGGCGCCACCGGCAGCAACAACAATATTCCAAGTAGAAACAGTAACGCCACAATAACACGTCCCGCCGACAATTGACGGAAAGCCTCCAGCCAATGCTCCGTTCCTGAGCGTGAAGTGTGCTCACCCGAGTTCATCAGATACACTCCTTTGCGCAGGCGGTTGAACCACCCACCCGCTTATAAAAAATAGAAATCCGCATTCCGCTCGCCAGCAGCGAACGCTGCGCTAACTCATTTCTTCAAGAAAAACCCTCGTTCCGTGGGCGGACAATAATCTCAATGGAACGCAACCTCGCCCTTTTCGACTGCCCACCAACTTCAGGTCGCAAGGTCGGAATGGCACCAAATGCCATCTCTGGAAATTCCCCCACTCTGATAGCAGCCACTCTTGACGCACCGAGTGATATCTTCCAGTGCGAAACCGCCCTTTTGCCAGATTATAGCGCAACCGGCCGGCGCGTGCACCTCATTCCGCTTGTTCGGCCGCGGCCTGGACGGCTTCCAGACGTTCGATGTCGCCAATATGCCGGTACCAATAAACGCGTCCGTCTAACTGACCTTGGGTCGCCCAAACACCGTCCCACAGCGTCGCCCCCTCCTCGACGCTTCCCGTCACAATGAGCGCCTCGCCGTACAACTGGCGCGTCCCATTATCCCACGGCATTTGCCGGTAGGCCCTCCGCAAATGTTCCAGCGCCGCCCCGTACTCTCCTAACGACAGCTCGATCTGTCCCAGACGCCGGCCGGCCGGCCCGTTCTCCGGATTCAGCGACAACGCCCGTTCAAAATTGGCCACCGGCCGGCTGAGATCCACTTCCCGCCGCACGGCATCCTGTATGGGCCACTCCGGCCACTCGTACACGCTCAGCTCAGCCCGGCTCTGCTGGACGGCCGCCAGATTGCCGTAAGCCAGCGACAGCAACGGCCGCCACAACAATACGGCCGCCAGCAACGTCAACCCGACGCCGGTGGCCACAACGACCGACGCCCATCGCTTCCGGTCGACGGCTCGCGCCGAGGGAAACGGCAACACGAAGGCCAGCGGGACGAAGAGTAACAGCAACGCGCGACTGCCGTAGAAAGCATCATCCACCAGGCCATGGACGGCCATCGTCACCAGGGCCAATAACCCCACCCCCAACAAGGGCCGCACCCGGCCGTCCGCTGCATCGCGCCAGCCGGCGACGACCGCCAGCCCCCACATCCATCCCAGGGCAAACAACGCCGGTAACCCCTGCTCTATTGCCACGTTCAGATAGACGTTGTGTGCGTGCGGAATGAATCCCACGTGCGTCAGGAAAGCGTAAGTCGAATAGAGCATGTCAAACCCATTCAACCCGCCGCCGACGAAAGGATAATCCGCCACCAGCGGCAACGCGCTGCGGTACATCGACAGCCGCCCGATCCCACCGGTTCCCGGCAATGGGCCCGCGGCCGCAACCACTGCCTCCGGCCGGAGCAGGGCAACGCCGATGGCCAGCAAGACGACGACGACCATCGCCCCCAGGACGAGCCAGCGCCGCCGTCGCGGCCGCACCCACCATCCGGCCAACGTCCATACGCCGGCCAGCACCAACGCGGCCGCCAACCCAAGCCAGGCGCCGAGCGACGTCGTCATCAGCAGGCCAAACAACGCCAGCCCTAACAACGCCATGGCGGCCGCCGCCCGCCGCCAGCGCCGCCGTGCCCACGCCAGGCAGAAGGCGAGGCCCGCAAAGGGAATGCTCATGGCCAACAAGCCACCGACCACGTTGGGGTTCAGGCGATGGCCGGGCAGCGGCGGCAGCGGCGCCTGCAAGCGCCGGCCCAGCTCGGGCACAAACGCCAGCTCCGCCGTAAACTGACCCCAATCGTGAGTCGCCAGAAAATAGACGGTAACGGTTGCGCCCATCAGAGCCAGCATCCAGGCGTACGCCTCTCCGCTCCGGCCCTCATCGGCGTGGGCGGCCAGCAGGCCGTGGGCAAAGGCATAGAAGAGCAAGATTGCCCCGACGATAAGCCAGAATTTGGCCCACGCGGCCGCCGGATCATAGGCCGCCCACACCCCGCCGACCGCCATGATTAGAAACAGGAACAGGGGCGGCGCAAAGCGCGTCATCCGGCCGGCCCGGCCCGTTGCCGCCAGCCGAACCACCCACGGCGCCAGACCCAGGGCCAGTGGCCACGCACCCAGTTCGGGAAAGAGATACCAGGCTGCGCCGGCGAGGGCGGCCGCCGCCACTTCAACGTAAGAAAACCAGTTCGCCATCTAACCCTTCAACGCCCGGCCGCCCCTAGCGCTGCCGGCCAGAGCGGAAGCCCATGACGGCGATCAAGACTACGAAAACCACCACGACGGTCACGATCAAGGCCAGCAGGCCGCCGACCACTCGCGAATCCGCTCCCAGGAAAGTGAGGCCGCCCAACGGACCGCCCCCCTCGTTCGCCGTCGGGAAGACGGGCGTCGCCGTCGGCTGTGGCCGCCTCGTGGCCGTGGGTTCCGCCGTCGGCGGCGGCGTCGCCGTCAACGTCGGCAGCCGCGTGGGCGTCCTCTCGGGGGCAGGCAGTTCACGCCCGATCACCGACAATACCGGAGCGCCGTCCTCTCGAGCGGCCAAGACGACGGCCATCTCTCCGGTGGGGGAGGCGGCCGCGGCAAGCGCCGCGTTGCCCGGCGACGTCACGTCCACGCTTTCCAACGACGCCCACTCTTCTGTCTCTGGCTGCCACTGCCACAACTGCAACTGCGACCGCGTCACAGACACGCCCCCCTCTCCTGCCGGCGCCAGATATCGCAGAAGATAAGGGCGGCCGCCCGCATCCTGCAGCAACGACGCTGGCATGATAGTATCGGCAAATCCACCCACCCGCGCCGGCCGGCTCCAATTGAGGCCGCCGTCCCGCGAATGCTGGTGCCACAACACGAGCTGAGCGCCGTCCCACTCTTGCCAGGCCCGGTGTGCCACGCGCCCGTCTGCGGCCACGATCTGGCCCCAGACGGCCCTCGCCTCCTCTGCCTGCACGCCTTCCAGCGCCCGAGGCGCTGACCAGGTGCGGCCGTCATCGTCTGACCGAGCATAGTAGAGCGTCGTCTCGCTCGCATTTGTTGGCAAAGAGCGCTGCTCCCACATTAGGTGCAACAGCCCATCGGCCGCAGTTGCGCGCGGTGCGTCCACCATCGCCCAGCCGGCCGCCGCCCCGTCGAAGACGGTTACCGGTTCAGACCAATTCTCTCCCTGATCGGCCGACGTCGTCAAATAGATGCCCCGTCCCTCGTTCAGCGGCACGGCATAGAAAACGTAAATCACGCCCTCCTGATCGACAAGGAGTTGGGGGGCGCTGGTCGCCGGTTGTGGCGACGGCAATTGCCGGGGCTCGCGCCATTCGCTGAGCTGCGTTGCCCCCTCCACGGGCGCCCAGCTAAAGAACAGGTCCCCGGCCGTCCCGCCACTCCATACCAGCAAGAGGCGACCGTCGGCCGTCATCGCCGCCGCAGGCTGTACGGCCTTGCCTGCCGGATCACTGGCAACCACTATTGGACGAGACCACTCGCCGCTGGCCCAACGCGCGTAGTAGATCTCCTTCCCGATTGACTCTGGAGATGGCGCCTGACTCCAAAACGCATGAAAGCCGTCGTCGTCACCGGCCACAAGGTCAGGATCGACGATAACGGCCTCTTCCTGGTCTGCCGGCGGCGGGGCCGTGGCCGGCGGCGCCCACTCCGGCGTGGTGCGTAGCTGTTCGACCAGGAGGGACGTCGGGCGGCTGCTGAGCCAGATGTCCTGACCAACGCTTCGGCCACAACTGGCCACGATGACTCGCTCGTCCTTCACGATCATGTCCCGCCCACATCCGTATGTCACCGGCCGGAACGTCTCCGGGTGTGTGAAGCCGCTCAACGCCGCCTGTGGGGCCGGCTCTTGCCAACCATCATCAAGCCACACCGACAACGAAGACGCCTGCACGACCTCTCCGTCGTAGGCCGTTGCCACCAGGAAAACGTTCTGGTCGCCGCTCAGCACGCGCACCTCTTGCGAGCAATTAAGAACGCCAGGGTACAACGGTTCAGCGGCTCCCCACGACCGGCCGCCATCTTCGGAGTGCCGATAATAGTAACCGCATGCCCGGCCTTGATGGCCTGCCTGCCACGCCAGGTGAACGTCATCCTCCACGCTTGCCAGGCGCACGCCGGAGGGCGCGACGTCATTGACGCCATCATCGGCTTCGCGGCGGTCGATTACCGACGGCTGCCGCCACGAGGCGCCCTCGTCTTCGGAGCGGATAAACAAGATGCGGGCCTGCGCCGGATCGTCGACGGCTACATAGACGTCGACCCCGGCCGCCGCAATCTGCAAGTTTGCATCTTCCTCATCGGGCAAGCGGAAGTAACGCGAGGCGTACAGCAACTGTGGGTCGGACCACGTGGCGCCGCCGTCGGCCGAGCCGCGATAGTAGACGCCGGCCGGCAACTCGGCGGTCTCGAGGCGCCGGACATAAACCAAATGCAGGTGATCGTCTGCGCCGGTCGTGACCGCCATCTGCGCCACCCCTTCGGCGACTTGTTGCCGCACCGACCACTCCGCAAAGGATGCAAACGCCTCGGACGGCACCCGGCTATGGTACGCTGCCTCCCCATCCTCCCAAAAGGCGTGAATAAAGCCGCTTCCGTCATAGACCAGTTGCGGTGAGAAAATGGGCGTGGGCTGGCTCTCGTTCAGGTCAGGATAGTAAGCGGGTGTAGCAAAAGGGAACTCGGCCGTTGTCGGCGCACTCCAGGCTCCCTCTCGGCCGCGCACGAAAGCAAAGTGATCGACGGCGTCCTCCCAGAAGACGAGCAGTTCATCACCCAGATCGACGATCTGGGGCGCGCCGGCCGTCCCCGAGAGAGAAAGGTTGGCCGGCTCCGCCCACGTTCCCGCGTCGCCCTGGGCCGCCGCCAGGGAGACGATCCCCACTCCTGCCAGAACGAATAACGTGGCCAAAAGTAGGTTGACCCATCGAATGATAAAATCGTGGCGCATCTAGATAAACCCGTTTTGCCAGCCCAATTCGGCCGGCTCCATATCGTCTCGTTCCTGTTGTAAGAGGTGGCGTGGGAGAGCGCGACGGGGCAACTGGGTCGTGACAGGCTCCCCAATCAGGCGCGCTCCGCCCATCCGACATTGAAGGAGTCGGCTGACTGGCTGCCCGATGTCACCGGCCATCGCGAATCTGTAGAGGCAGAATACCGGATGATTTGACGGGCTAACGTTAGCCGAAAAGGAGGAGACTTGCAAGGGGAGGAATGGGGGATGGCGAATTAGACGCTCTCGCTGCCGAAGCACGCGACAAAATGGCCGCTCTCGACTTCAATCAGCTCCGGCCGTTCACGGTCACAACCCAGATCTGTATCCGCTATAGGGCACGGCGAGGCGTAAGGCACACCACGCTGTCAGCGCCGCCGTAGGAGACGGCGAGCCGGCCCGCACTTTGCCCCTGCCCCCAGCCTGTGATAACGTCTGCCTACGAAAACCGGTATGTGCACAACGATTCACACAAAATCATGGC